>CAJWWL010000178.1 GCA_913048125.1 uncultured Opitutia bacterium
GGCTGCTCCATTAAGTTGTTCTAGGTTAATCTTTCAGGAATGTTAATTATATCGCCGTCCCGTAGTTCAATGTCTCGTGTCTTGGATTCGCGCATGATGCTGTCGACATTAATCTCCATAGTCTGTGGACGGCCTTGATTATCAGTTCTTTTAAGTTGCACTTTGGTGCGGCGCGCAAGGCGGGTGAAGCCACCTGCGGCACTTATTGCTTCAACAAGTGTGAGTTTTCGGTCGGAGGGAATAGCTACAAAACCAGGCCGATTAACTTGGCCGAGTACGTTGACCTTGCTCCGATGATCGGGCACAGTTATAATATCGCCGTCTATCAACTCAACATCTCGTCCACCCGTTCCTCTGGTTATATCTTCAGCATTGATAGTATACACTTGAATTTTGCCACTCTTGTCCGTGCGTTTAAGTTGGACTTCTTTCTTCTGAGCCAGTCCTGTGAAACCGCCAGCAGATGTGATAGCTTCTACCAGCATAAGTTTTCTATCGGGTGGTATCATAACAAAACCAGACCGAGCAACTTCTCCAAGAACACTCACCTTTCGAGGAGAAAACTCAAGAACTGACACTGACACTTCTGGGCTTTGTAGAAAATCTTCAACGTAATATCGCCGTGCTATCTCTTGCTGGGCATCAGAAATTGTCATTCCCGCAATACGAAAAGGCTTTATCAGGACTAGATGCACCACCCCATCTGCTTCGATACGAGTCTTTCTATGTAAATCAGCTTCCTGAAAAATATCTACCTGAATAAAATCAGAAGGCCGCAACACGTAGTTTTGGGTTCCGTTGCTGGTAAGGCCGGCTTTTTGTGCGATGGTTTGACATGCTAAGCACAAGCACAAAAGATACAGTATGACTGCACGCTTCATATAACACTATGACATACGGCAGTACCTTAAGGAATTCAACTGGAATTTCTTTGGGTCGCGGATGTTAGTGTTCAGTATCGCCAAGAAGTCCTTAGGGAAACGTTATGATTCTTGTAATCGAACGTAGAGTTTTGGGCTTCGAAGGCGTTCCAGTCGTACCGATAAGCACCTTGTAGTTCCCAGTTCGAATTGCGAGGACTTACAACTAACATAGTGCCTATGTTTCCGCCGAGATCTTTTCGGCCTGAAGAGTAACTACTGTGCATGAGCCTTACGCTGGAATCTAAAACCACCGAAGGAGTGAAGAAAATATCAAACCCTGCATTTATTCCGCTAACCTGCATTGAAGGGGCACCATCTGCTTTGGAAGAGCCGGCATCGAAATCTCGGCTTCCTCCTAGATGGAAGTGAAGCCGCTCGGTAGTCATGTATCGCCAGTTGAGATTTGCGGCAAGTGAGTTTTGAGCTTTCATACCGCTTCTATTACGGGTTTGATAGCCTAAGATCAATTGCAGGTCTGATTTCGCCGTTATGTCTCCGACTAAGCCAAAATTGATGTAATGGTCTTTGAATTCCGGTACTTTTCCATTGAATGATACTTCACGAAACCGATAACCGAAAACTGATTCTAGCTTTGGCGTAATTCCATACAAGAAGTCCACGGGTATCTGCATAACATCATAGTCCAAAAGTTCATCTGGGCGACCACTCACATACCTGTAATCGTTCTTTATCAGGGAGAAACCACTCCTCATGCCTGTCTTAGGGCTGAATGCAATGTTGAAGCTAAACCCCATGTTTTCAATATCGTCTAGCACTATATCGTCATCAAACTTTATGTGCTGTTGCGAAGTTTGCCCCGGGGCAATTGTCGAGATATTCTGCAGAGTCTCAATTATATCATAGTGTAGTTCCAAGCCAAATAATTCACCATTGTAGCCTGTGCTTAAGTTTAGCGACCATGGCTCTTCATTGAAATGGTCGGATTGTACGAAATGCAGGAAGTCACGCTTAGATCCCAAGCGGAAGTCAAAATGCGGACTCTCTTCAAATAAAGCCAATTCCAATGCGGGTGTGAGCGTAAGAATGACGTCGTCACGGGCATTGGCATTGTCCACCGACATTGTGATATTTGACATGTATTTAGACTCAACTTCTGCCCCCATGTGGATTGCTACATGAGGCCCAATGCTTATCATAGGCGCTGCACTTGCGCAGGCAAATGCTAGCCAAGTACCAACAATTGCTTGGTAGAATATGGCATGGATACGCTTCATTTTGGTGCTGTCGCACGTGGCCGTGCGCTTGGCTTAGGCAGGGGAGTCATCAAAAAAGTTAGCTTCATTTAATTGAGTATTTGCTTAGGTGTGGCAAGCTTTGAAATCCCTACTTAATGTCTCCCAAGGGGGCCTTTTTTATTTGCCTACTCATAATTTCTGTCCTTTTGATTCTACCTACCTTAGGTTTAATACACGCTAGGATTTCATGAATAAAGACAATAAAATCCACGCAGAAACCTTTCTTTTCGGCTTTGCCCAGAGAACTTTCCCTCGTGGCGCTCGGCCACGAATCCATTTCAGGTGGGGACGAATCCTTCTTGCCATGTTGGGAGTAGTACTAGCTGGGTGGATGTCTGTAGCTGGTGCTCTTTATTTTTGGTTCAAGATCAAGCATGAATATGAAGATGTGACATATGCAAAGATGGTCGCCCTTCCGTTCCGCATAGATGCTCACCGCCGTGAACTTGGGGACTACCATATCCAAACAGCCAAGGCTTTTATTCAACAGAAGAAATACCGAGAAGCCTTTGATTACCTTCGAGCCGGGGTGGCTCGGTCTTATGGGAACCTCGAGGGCCGCCGGATGCTGGCTGAGTTCTATGATTTTGGCCACCACCTTCATGATGAGGCTGCTCGCACACTAGTCAAAGGCGTTGAACATGGTGGAGTCGAAGACCCTCAATATATGTCCTCCGTATACCGCTTTTTGCTCCGCCATGAATATGATGATCGAATCATCGAACTTGGTGAGCAACTACTCAAGGAAGAGATACAGCAAGACAAGGTTAGTCGTCTGACCGCCTTGGCAACTGCGACTGCCTATTTTAATCTTTTCAAACACGACAATGCCTTGCGACACATTGATCAGTATGATCTACTGGAGGTCCCTGAAGGCAACATTCTGGTTGCCCAAATCTACTGGAGTCGAGGTCAGCGCGAAAAAGCCTTTAATCTTCTTGCCCAGACCTCAGAGAAATTTCCAGATGCCGCACAGGTCCATACCCGTATCAGCGATTTTCATTTAGAGGCTGGAAACTTGCATGCTGCCCGGAGGAGCGCGGTCTTAGCCCAAGTTACCAATCCGCATAGCCAAGATGTAATACTGAAGGTTTTGGAACTAGAGTGCAAACTCGATATGGTAGATCGAGCTAACAACAGCTTTCAAGATGTCCTCAATAACTTTCCTTCAGATCGTGCCACCCTACTCAAGACCGCAAGTCTGGTGGCCCGCCTTGGCCGATTGGACTATGCTCTGGAGGTTGAGGCTCGATCAATCAAGGCCGGAATAGATGACGCTCGCTTTCCCCTGTCTGTTCTTTCAGCTTGTATCCTATCAGGAGAACACGAAACTGCCCTTGAACAAGGAAAGGCTCTACTTGCGTCTTCTGGCGAATGGAAAGTGAGTTACCACCGCAGCATGCTCTTATGTCTAATTTCTGCTGCAGCGTTTGGCAAAGGCGATCTCGAACTGGGTCGCCTCCACTTGAAAGATTTTCTTCAGTCTAAAGAACCTCCAGCTGACGAAATCCATCATTTGGCTCATCACTTTGAAACGCTTGGGCTTCCTGAGCAGGAACGCCAAGTTCTCGAGTTTGGTCGTGACAAGCATCCCGAATACCGCCCCATTCTAGAAGAGCTTGTCCGTCGAGGCCTTGCTCGCCAAGATTACTCTTCCTTTCCAGAAGATCTTCGCTCCATGCTTGAGGTTCGTCGTAAAAATGCCCATCTACTGCTCGAATGTCAGGCTGCAATGTCGAGCGACCAATTTCTCTTCCTGCCTGAAAGGAAGGAGCTTACAGAAAGCTTAGATAACATGCTTTATAAGGTGGAGCAGGCTGGTGGCTTGCCTTCCATAGAGCCAACCGATTCATGAACTGCTCATCTCCATCGAAGAAACTGGACTACGCACTTGCAGTCCTCAAGGAACGTGGACACCGACTTACTTCGCCACGTCGGGCTATCTTGGAATTGATGGCTGAAGAGTCACGTCCTCTAGCCGCTGAAGATATTCGTAAGCAAGTTGAGCGTCAGAATCCTTGTGATCTTGCTACCGTCTACCGCAACATGGATGCCTGCCTCGATGCCGGCATTGTTCAAAAGTGTATGCTGGAGAATGGTAAGATCTTGTTTGAGCTTGTGGGGGAGCATGATCACCATCACCACATAATCTGTCGAAAATGTGAGCGAACAGAGCGTATTAATCTCTGCCTTGCAGATGAGATGGAAGAAATCGCTACCTCCTTAGGCTTTACCGAGGTCGACCACGTAATGGAGCTTTACGGTGTTTGCGGCGATTGCCGATAAACTGGCTAAACTTGGTGATAAATCCAATATTTTCGGCTACCTTGTTGAAAGCTTTTTGCTTGGCGATTCCAGAGGCCAAGAAAGCCTTGCAAGTCAGTGTTCTGGCCCTTCTTTGTCAAGGCTTCCCACCAAGCCTCTGATCCTACATGTTTATTGAACAATAGTGCCGGGCCATTACTGGCTTCAGCGAAAGGATTACCCATCCAGCTACAGCTCAGAAGCATCATGTGGAAACTCAACTCTGTTGGGCGAAACACCGCCCAATTATCTACTTTTACATAAAGACCCTCTTTGCCCTTACTATCCCGTTTAGGAAGAAAGGACACTCCGCGGATGCGTCGTGCATCTAGGGCCACTTTTAATTCCTGTAGAGTTTTGCCTTTGAATGTCAAAAAGCGGAACGGGTAGTCAGTGCCGATTCCGTGGCGGAACCCTCCCATCTGGGCACCTAGTCCAGTCATTGGATAGCCTAACACGGCTGAAAGGTCTGGTATGTAAGGAGAGGTTGGCTTCCAGCGAAGTCCTGTCTGTGTCCATAGCATACTGCGCTTCCAGCCAGTCATAGGTATAATGCGTAGTCGGCCTTTTTTTCGGGCAGACTCCGATGTTTTGAGAGAACCAGGCGTTTCTTTTGCCATGCGCGCCAGTTCACCTATTGTCAGACCATGCACATAAGGCACTTGGAAGGCGCCCACATAGCTCATGAACTTCCGGTCTAGCGGCGGTCCATCAACCTTCAGTCCACCTAAAGGGTTGGGCCTATCCAAGACCACCATCTCCACATTATTCTCAAAGCAAGCCTCCATGGCGTAGCGCATACAGCTTACATATGTGTATGAGCGCACACCAACGTCCTGAAGGTCAACAACGAGCGTGTCGATATTTGCCAACATCTCTGGAGTTGGCTTACGATATTTTCCGTAGAGCGAATAGACTGGCAGTCCAGTTCTACGGTCTACACGATCAAGAACCGGCACATTTGCTTTTTCGTCCCCATAAATCCCATGTTCAGGACCGTACAATGCCACTAGATTGACCAAAGGACTACGGCGAAGTACCTCGACGGTGCTCAAGCCATGTCCATTGACCCCAGCTGGGTGGGTAAGTAGCCCGACTCGTTTGCCAGTAAGGTACTTAAATTTACCTGCACTTAGGACATCAACACCAAGTCGAAATGGCCTCTTAGCTTTGTCTTCCCCATTAGCGTTAACCGCTGCTCCAGCTACACTGCATGTGAACAATGGTATAAACCTCCGTCTCGCCATAACTTGGCGGACGGGTTGCACTTTACCCCGTTTACTCATTTCTCAATCCTCGTGCCTCTCACTACAGAGGATTGTCTGAAATGCAATCTTTAAAGCTGCCCCGCTGCGAAACTTGGCGCTCTGGCACGCTTAAAATCTAACGTAATAGCCTCACTCTCAAGGAACATTACAATGGTTGTTTAGTTCTAAATCTTCAATACAGCCTTTTCCAGTAGCTTTTGCCCATTAGCTAGTGCTTCTTCCAATGGCATTTGTGCAGGTGTAATCGCGTGCGCAAATACGTTGTGGGGAAGTGCCCCCAATATTTCACTTGTCAGGATTCCAGCAAAGACATGAACGAGTTTCCCGCTTTTGTTAGCTTTCTGGAGGGTAGCCCACGGACCTTTGCCGTGCGTAGAGCTTGCGTCCATGCGCCCTTCTCCTGTTAAGATCAGATCAGCATCATTGATTTTTCTGTCTAGACCTAGCCAAGCTGATATGAGCTGAAAACCGTTGATGAAAGTTGCGTCAGTCGCAACGTGGAGTCCCCAACCGATACCACCGGCAGCTCCTGTGCCAGGCTCCTCCAATGTGTCTCTTTTACAGCCTTTAGTTTCACAAAGGAGCTCAGCGGCGTGAGCCAAAGCCTTCTCCATCGCAGGTAAATCTTTATCGGGTAGTCCTTTCTGGGGTGCAAATACTGCCGTAGCTCCATCAGGTCCTAGGAGTGTGTTTGCAACGTCACAAGCAACGTGTATTGTCGGGAGGGGGAGTAGGTTGCTTTCTAAATCTATCTGCCTGAGTTTTGGAAATTCTATCGGGACGATACGGGGGAGGGGACCATCTTCCCCAAAAAACTCTACGCCAAGTGCTTCTAGAGCACCGAACCCAAGGTCGTTAGTGGCACTACCTCCTATGCCTAGAAGGATATGTGTGATTTCTTTTCGGCAAGCTTCACGTATCAACTGACCCGACCCACAGGTGCTAGTGTGCCATGGGTTGCGCTCACTAATTGGCAATTGCTCTAAGCCGCTGGCTTGAGCCATTTCGATTACAGCGATTTTACCATCAAGCTCTTCTATGCCCAACAGTCTTCTAGCCTCATCTGGGAGGTTTTGGATCGGGACAGTTCCAAAGTAGGCAGATACTTCTCTAAACCTTGCATCAAGGACTCGTACCGGATAAAGGGTTCCTCCTAAGGCAAGGGTAAGAATCTCACAAAATCCTTCCCCCCCGTCGGTGAGTGGACAGCATTCCAATTGCCAGCTGGGGTATTTGTTCTCTAGCGTTTTTGCTGCTATTGAGCATGCCTCACTTGCGGTGAAGCAATCCTTGAATTTGTCTAAGGCAACAAGGACTTTCATCTGATTCGCCTAGGCGTTTAAATCAGTGTAATTCCTCTTCGGTTGCTGCATTGACGATCTTAAAGTTTTCTAGATGAAAGTTGGGGTCGGCTCGGAAGGAAAGCTTGACGCCATGGTCTTGCTCAATGGCAACTAACTGCTTCTCGTCTTCTGTTCGTAGTCGCTCTAGGTTTTCTGGGTGTAGCATAACACGAAGGGTAAGTTCTTCATGGCTTTGGAGGCGGTTGCGTAAACGACGGACTATAGCAGTTAGCCGTCGTTGAATCTCGACGCTGACTGAGCGGGAAGACTTCACTATGCCGCGACCTCTGCAGTAGGGACAATTGTCAAACATCGTGCTGTAGTTACTTTCATGATGTCTTTGTCGGGTCATTTGTAGGATACCCAGTTGGGAGATGGGCAACACGTGGCTGCGAGCACGGTCTTGGTCCATTTCGCGCCGCATGCAATGGTAGACTGCATTGCGATCGCCTCGTCGTTTCATATCAATGAAGTCAACGATGATAAGCCCTCCAATATTCCGTA
>CAJWWL010000179.1 GCA_913048125.1 uncultured Opitutia bacterium
AGTTCGTTTGCTTGTACCATGACGCCTCCCAACCTACCGGAAAACACTTCCAGTTTCACCGCGCGCGGAACATCGTGGGCAAGGATGAAATGAACTTCGTAAACATTGGCATCGACCAAATGAAGAAGATTGCGGTGAAGTCAGTACTTGCCAATGAGCCAATGTGGTTTGCTGTAAACATGGGGGTCGACCAGTCAAGGGAACACGGTATCATGGAGCACGAGCTGTTCGATTACGAAAGTCTGTTTGATATCGAGATGCCACTCAGCAAGGCTGACCGCTCAAGACTTTATGCAGGTGCGTCTAACCACGCAATGGTCTTACGTGGAGTGGATATAGTCGAAGGAAAACCCCGAAAGTGGTTAGTTGAAAATAGCTGGGGGAAAGACAAGGGCAAACAAGGAACTTGGACTTTGTATGACCGATGGTTTGAGGAACACGTCTATACCATCATCGTAAACAGATCCCACGTGCCAAAGAGTGTTCTAAAAGTTTTTACAGAAAAGCCTGAAAAGCTACCGGCCTGGTATCCAGGGGCAATGGGTCTTCCAGGATTGTTTTAGTAAATAGGTGTCACTCACTTTGCACTCAGTGCCGGTCTACTGGATGTCATGTCTAGAAGACGACGAGCTTCTCTCAAAAGAAAGTCAACTTCGGTAAAAGGTTCATGCCCGATGTCCTGCCAGCGGACGTGACCTGACTCGTCGATGAGAAAAGTCCCATGCAGAGGCATATTCTCGAAATCGTCGTAGGCTCGGTAAGCTTTAAAGACCTTAAGAGTTTCGTCTGAGAGAAGTGGAAAGTTAACATCCTTACCATCCTTTCGGTACTCGGCGAGGCCTTGCTCTAACTCGCAAACAGTCTCTGTACTAACAGCAAGGATCTCAATTCCTGTCTTGCGAAACTCATCAAGCTGGGGAGAAAAGGCATGGAGTTGCTCAACACAATGCAAACAACCAAAGCCTAGATAAAAAATGAGGATCAATGGGCGTCCCTTGTAATCCGACAATGAATGCATCTTCCCATTATGTGCCGATAGTTTCCAATTTGATGCTGGTAGGGGTTTCCATCTAAATGGGCCGAGAGAATCCAAGGAAGGTCGGTTAGCCACCTTTGAAATGGAGTCTTGTTGAATGCGCCAATCATTCGGCATTTTGAGTCGCTTAGCAATAGGAGCAAGTCGAGCGAAGACAGGTGAATTAAGATCCAGTGCTTCTGAATTCTTGCGTAGTTTCTTAAGGGCTTTCTCGGCATCACCTTTCTTCCCAGCAAGTTCGAATATGTGAGCAGCACGCGCAAGTGGAAGGACAGTAGTGGCCTCACCCGAGGACATGGATTCCGCTGTCTTAATTGCATCTGAATTCATTCCTAGATCAATCTGGATAAAAGCTTTTCTAGTTCGGTCCATTGACTTCGCCTTAGCTAGCTGTTTCTTAGCTTCATCTTTGTTCCCAGATTGGACGAAGTTCAACAAGCGCAACTCATCTAGCTTCTTATTAACGTCAGAGATACGACGTTTGTCTGAATCGAGCTTTTTTTTGTGCTCAGATGCTTTTTTAGCCGCAGCATCTTTTGCCTTCTTGTCTGCATCTTTTGGGAGTTCTTTTTTTTCCAGAGGCTTTACTTTTGGCGTCGCTCGCTTTTCGAATTGTGCAATAATATCAAGGCCTTCGGATGTATTACCGGACTTAAAATTCGCGATGCCAAGAAGATGTAGAAACCTACGTTGATCAGCTTCATCTTCCGTGGCTTCAATCTCCCCATTCTGATGCATCTTCAAAAGAAGATCCCATAGTTCAAACTGCTCTACAGCACCAAGGATCCTCCTTCTTCCGTGATGTGAACTGCCTTTCTTCTTGCCCAATGAATTGTATTCGGGGTGCCGGGGAAGGCTAAGCATGTTGCGGGCAAGATCTACTGATTCACCCACACGGCCCACGTTAAGAAGACTTCTACACAGCCACTCATTATTGTGGGCGAAATTGTGGATTTGATCAGGCATAACTCGGTCCCGCATCATGTAGGCATGATCAGTTCGTGCTGAAGCCTCTTGTTGGTAGCAAGCATCATGGTAGCGCTTAACCTTGGAATAAATATGGCCTGACATATGCCAAAGATGGGCAATCCCTGGACCCGTCTGTCCGCAGATTGCAGCAGAGTCCAGTGCTTGAGCTGCCTTTTTGTAGTCCCAGAGGTGGATGCGAAAGTGGTGGGCTGGGTGCATCGGGCTTTCCTGAAAAACTTGCTGAAGCACGGCATCAACGGCTATGTGACTCTGGATTTTAATTCCATTACGAGAATTCTTCCAGTGCTGGAGTGCAAGAAGGGCACGGGTTTCAAGATCCTTTGGATGATCAAGGAGAATGTTTTCAAGGTCTCGCGTGTAGGCTTCGGAACGCTCTTTCTTCTTATCCTTGGAGGTTTTTATATATTTTGCGAGGGCATCAATATGACGAGATTCCAAGGGACTCGCGGAACCTTTGCGCTTAACGGCTTCTTCAATGAAGCCTTTGGAACGCTCTTCGCTACCAAGTACAGAGCGAGCCATGCCCCAGTAAGCCATCGCACATTCAGGATCAAACATTGCAGCTTGTCGAAAGGAGCGCTCTGCCTCTAGGTACCAGAAACCATGAAGTTGACCAATACCTTGGTTGAAAAACTTCTGGCAGTCCGGCACTTTGGTAGAAACAGTGAAGTGTACATCCGGCATGCCCTTCATTAAATAAGCCTTCTGTCGAGGGCCTTCATTAAAAGCCAAGCCATGCTCTGAATGCCCAGCAAGAATGTCCACGGGATCGTCTTCTGGAGAAGAGGCTTCGGGCTTTGCATCATCCTGAGCGAGCAAAGACTTACCGCCGATAATACAGAAGAGGAGCGTGAGAATTCTCAGGAAGGCGCGCATGGTTGTTACAAATGCAGAACCCAGTACGGATTCCAAGCTTTGAAAACAGTATCCCGAGGGGATATGAGTCGATCCCAAAACTGAAAACTTGCCATCACCGCAATGCACAAATGATATCAGAACAATGAAGCACTTCGGACTATTTCTGTTGATCTCGGCGACTCTTCAAATACAAGCCAAGCAATCGCGACCAAATATTCTCTTCATCTTCTCAGATGACCATGCAGTCAATGCAATCTCCGCTTATGGAGGCCCATTAGCAGAGGTTGCTCCGACCCCACATATTGATCGTTTGGCAAAAGAAGGAGCTATCTTTCTGAACTCATTCTGTGCTAATTCTATCTGCGGTCCATCACGCGCCAACATCCTTACAGGCAAGCATAGCCATAAAAATGGATTCATGCGAAATGGTAATCGATTCAACGGTGAACAATGGACTGTCGCGAAGGAACTACAAAAAGGCGGATATGACACTGCGGTCATTGGCAAATGGCACCTTGGTACTACGCCTACTGGCTTCAACCACTGGGAAATCTTCCCAGGACAGGGAAGCTACTACAATCCAGTCTTTATCCAAATGGACGGGTCCCGTAAACGCGAGGAGGGCTACGCTACAGATCTAACCACAGAGAAATCCATTGAGTGGCTAGACAGTCGGGATTCTGAGAAACCCTTCTTTTTGATGTGTCAACACAAGGCACCTCACCGCACTTTCTCCCCTGCCCTTAGACATCTTGATTCGTTCGATGATGTTACGATCCCGGAACCTTCCAACCTCTTTGATGACTACAAGAACCGTAGTGAAACTCTGGCGCGCAATGAGATGGAAATCGATCGACACTTCGACTGGGCTTACGATGCCAAAGTTCGTAAGAACGAACGAGGTGACATCAAACTTCCAAAACCCGACCGTTACGGTACACCCGAGTACAATCGTATGACACCTGATCAGAAAACTGAGTGGGACAAGCACTTCGGACCGAGAAACCAGCAGTTCCTAGCTGACTTCGCAGCAGGAAAACTCGACCACAAGGCTCTAGTGAGATGGAAATACCGCCGCTACATGCGCAACTATCTCGGCACCGTAAAAGCAGTCGATGAAGGAGTTGGTAAACTTCTTGAGTATCTTGAGAAGAAAGGAATAGCAGACAACACCGTCGTAATCTACTCATCCGACCAAGGCTTTTTTCTAGGCGAACATGGCTGGTACGACAAGAGGTGGATGTTTGAAGAATCCTTCAGAATGCCCTTTCTCATTCGCTGGCCCGGAAAAATTGAACCAGGATCACGACCTTCTGGACTTATCCAGAACATAGACTACGCCTCAACTTTCCTTGAAATGGCTAAGATTGACATGCCCGAAGGCACAAAAGTGCAAGGTCGGTCATTCGTCCCGCTCATGCAGGGGCAGGATAAAGGCTGGCGGAAATCCCTGTACTACACCTACTACGAATATGGGGAGCACCGAGTCCCACAACATTTCGGCGTGCGCACTGATCAACACAAGCTAATGTACTTTCCGCGAACGAACGAGTGGAACCTATTTGATCTCAAGGCTGACCCCACTGAGATGAAGAGCGTTTACGACGAAAAAGGATATGAGAAAGTCAGGAAACGTCTCACTACGGAGTTCAACCGACTCCGCAAGTACTACGAAGCGCCAGAGTTCGATTAACCAAAAAAATCGGTTGTAAGAAATTCGACGGATTTAACGTCCCTTCAACTTACAACGATACCACCTACTTGATATTACAGACATTTCGCATCAGCTGAGGCATGACCCCTAACGAAAAGTTTGAGCGTGACGGCTTTGTTGCCGTACGGAACTTCTTCGGTTCGGAAGAAATATCTGCAATCAATACCGCCCTAGCATGCTTCATCAGGGAATACCTTCATAAACTTCGCCCCGAAGACGTATTCTTTGAGGACAAGGCCGAACAGAAGACACTCAAGCAAATCCAACAGTTACAAAAGCACGACTCATTCTTCAGTAAACTCTTCGAGAACAAGCCCAGACTGCTAGCCGAACAGTTGCTCGGAGAAAATGTCATCGGTAAGAACTTACAGTACTTCAATAAACCACCTGGACGTAACCAAGCAACTCCGCCACATCAGGATGGTCAGTACTTTATGCTAAAGCCCTGTCATGCCGTGACACTCTGGCTAGCACTCGATGATACTGATGAGGAAAACGGATGCGTACGCTACGTATGTGGTTCTCACAAGCACGGTCTCCGTCCACATAAGCGCACCCAGACGCTTGGCTTCTCTCAAGGCATAACCGACTTCGGTCTGCCCGAGGACATTACTAACGAAGTCCCCTGCCCTGCACGTCCCGGTGATATCCTCGCACACCATGCTCTGACTATTCACAGGGCAAACGCCAATAACAGCAAATACCGAACCCGCCGTGCGTTGGGGTTCATCTTCTACGCTAAAAGCGCCTGCGAAAACTTCAAGGCCCATAAAAGATATCAGGACCATCTTGCCAACGAATTAGCTCAAGCTGGTAAAATCTAACCATGAACCAAATAAGTAAACGTCTCATCATCGCCCTCAGTATATTGTGCGCGTTCTCCATAACTGCCTCTGAACCTCAACCTCGCAACTACACCATTCCGACCCTTGACCTTTCAGACCAAACTCACCGACAAGTAATCGTAGACCGCGAGAAGGGACAGTATCTTGGGCACCCCACGACGGTTTTGCTGGAGGATGGCAAAACCATGCTCATCGTCTACCCAAAGGGACACGGACGAGGTGGAATCGTGTACAAGCGCAGCACTGATGGCGGTAGGACCTGGAGCGAGCGTCTGCCAACTCCAAAAAGCTGGGCCACCAGTCGCGAGGTGCCAACAATTCATCGCGTCGTCGATGCAGATGGTAAGAAACGACTCATCATGTGGAGTGGCCTTTATCCAGCACGTCTTGCTGTCAGCGAGAACGATGGCGTGAAATGGAGCGAACTTAAACCTGCTGGTGATTGGGGCGGCATCGTGGTCATGGGTTGCTTAGAAGAATTGAAAACTGGAAAGGGTGAGTATCTAGCATTATTCCATGACGATGGGCGTTTTTTCACCAAGAAGTCCAAACGTGCAAAGCCAACGGTTTTCACTTTATACAAAACTCTCTCTAAGGATGGCGGACTCACTTGGTCGAAGCCGGAAAGCATTTTTGCACGTTCTGATGTACACTTGTGCGAACCGGGAATCATTCGATCTCCAGACGGCAAGCAACTGTGCGTCCTGCTCCGCGAGAATAGTCGACGTCGCAACTCCTTCGTCATCTTCTCCAACGATGAAGGTAAGAATTGGACTCAACCTCGTGAACTGCCAGCAGCACTCACTGGAGACCGCCACACGGCAAAGTACACCGCTGACGGACGGCTATTTATATCCTTTCGGGACACAACACATGAGACACCCACCAAGGGTGACTGGGTAGCTTGGGTCGGTACTTACGAGGATATTGTTCAAGGTCGAGAAGGACAGTTCCGCGTGCGTCTGATGGATAACAAAAATCGATGGGACTGCGCATATCCGCCTGTAGAAATTTTGCCAGATGACACTATCGTAACGACTACCTACGGACATTGGACCGCAGGCGAGATGCCTTATATTGTCAGTGTACGCCTTAAACTAAGCGAATTAGACGCGATGGCCAAAGGGAAAAAGAAGTGACTAAACATCTCCTCTAAATGGCTGATGGCCCCTACGACAACATCGACTACACGGAATAATCCTAGGGTTGCTATCAAGATATTCAAATTGGAAAGTCTCACCTAGAGAACAGAGATACCTAACGTCTTCATTTATTCGATAGAAGACCTTCAAGCTGCACTATTGTAACAGGATATAAGATTCCCCATGAAACTGTCCGGACTCATCGCCGCCCCACACACACCATTCAATCCTGATTACTCAATAAACCTAGATGCTGTAGCAAAACAGGCTGCCCACCTTGCAGAAAATGGGGTTTGCGGCGCTTTTGTGGCTGGAACGACAGGCGAATGTCATTCATTGACCACCGCTGAGAGAGCTGAACTATTCAAGGTCTGGGGTACAGTCGCGAGCCAGCATGGCCTTAAATTTATTGCACATACTGGACACAACAATCTACCCGACGCGCAGCTTCTAGCTGAAGCCGCAAAAGAATCTGGTGCAGATGCATACAGCGCCATGGCACCCAACTTTTTCAAGCCAAGCGATGCAGGGGC
Source organism: uncultured Opitutia bacterium (assembly GCA_913048125.1). GTDB lineage: Bacteria > Verrucomicrobiota > Verrucomicrobiia > Opitutales > JABJCN01 > JABJCN01. Next base: position 7,119 of record CAJWWL010000179.1, read on the forward strand.
TTTGCTTGAATGGTTCCAATTCATCACCGAACCAGCTCAAGGCCTCCCCTTTTACTTCTACGATATTCCGGGCTTTACTGGGGTGACGATCGACACCGCAGAGTTCGTACGGCTCGCCGCCAAGCAACTGCCCGGCTTCGTCGGAGTGAAGTACACCAATCCCGACCGCGAGCAACTCCGCAGCATCCTCGCCGCAGACGATGCCCCCGAAATGCTTTGGGGTTGCGACGAGGAACTTTACGATGGCTTAGAACTAGGTTGCAAAGGAGCAGTTGGCAGTAGCTACAATTTCGCGGCACCCATCTACCATCGCGTCATGGAAGCATTCCAAGAAGGCAATCTAGATGAAGCAAGGCTCTGGCAGAAAAGGTCGTGGAAGATGATTGAGACGATCGCTGCTCATGGTTACATGCACTCGGCCAAGACGATCATGAGTTGGATCGGTGTGGATTGTGGTCCGGCAAGACCTCCCTTGC
>CAJWWL010000180.1 GCA_913048125.1 uncultured Opitutia bacterium
AGACCTCTTAGACCGAGATGGTAATTTGATCTATAAGTATACCCCTCCAGAAGTAAAAATGGCTGGTCCCAACGGGGAAGTTATAGATCTAATGGTATTTCCTAACCGCCGTACCCCTTTCGTTAAATATCAGGGGGGCCCAAATTTGCAGTTTTTTAAAGAGATCAAGGTTGAGGGTCAGGCTGACGTGCAACGACAAGTCATTGGTCAAGTACAACTTCCGGTTGCGACTCAGAGTGCATTGCTGTTATTTTATCCAAGAGATCAAGCAATGAGTTCTTTCAATGTCTATCCATTGTTGAATGTCTCACAATCTGTACCTGCTGGGAAAGCTTTGGTTTTCAATACTTGCCCTTTCAACATCGCCGCACAACTTGGTTCTTCTCCAGTGTTTCAGATGAAGCCTCAAGAGCAGCGCCTTGCTGATATACGACCAAAGGATTTTTTTCTCCAGTATCAGTTTTGGATGCCGAATAAAAACGAATGGCGTAAGGCTTACTCATCAAAGAAGGCTGTTGACCCTGAAAGCAGTCTAATACTAATCCTTCATCCTAGGATGAACGGAGATGGTTCTATGAATCCTCGTCTGATAGATATGTTATCCCTCTCTGCTAAATGAATTCCGAACCGCTCTCGAATGATCAAGTTGAAAAGGCGCTTCTATTGATGTCTGGATGGGAGTTGGACGAGGAAGATAATAAACTTCGCTGCGAGTTGGAGTTTCCTGACTTTCGTGCTGCGATGGCATTTTTGACGAGATTTGCTTTTGAATGTGAAGACTTAGATCACCATGCTGAAATCTTCAATGTCTACAGCACCATACGATTAGCACTTACGACACATGATGCCGGCGACAAGATTACCGAGAAAGATTTGCAGCTAGCAAGGAGGGTTTGCGAGTTGATTTCCGCTGGTTAATTTTGCCGTTAATTTCTCTCAATCTAAAGAAATATGCAGGATCTCATCGAACGCGTTAGTCAAAGGAATTCGGGACAGGCATTGTTCATGCAGGCAGTGGAAGAAGTGCTTGAAACACTTACTCCTGTACTTCGTGACCATCCGGAAATAGAGAAACTCAATATTCTAGAGCGCCTCACCGAGCCAGAACGACAGGTCATTTTTCGCGTTGCTTGGCAAGATGATCAAGGAAGTGTTCATGTAAATCGAGGCTTTCGAATAGGATTCAACTCTGCGCTTGGTCCTTATAAGGGTGGTCTGCGCTTTCACCCCTCTGTGGACATTTCAGTGGTCAAGTTCCTTGCCTTTGAACAAATTTTTAAGAACAGTCTTACTGGGCTCCAGATCGGCGGTGCCAAGGGAGGTGCAGATTTCAACCCGCGTGGCCGTAGTGATACTGAGGTGATGCGCTTCTGTCAGTCCTTCATGAATGAGCTATACCGGCACATCGGCGACCAGACTGATGTTCCCGCTGGTGATATAGGTGTTGGGTCCCGTGAAATTGGTTTTCTATTTGGCCAGTACAAGAAGCTGACAAACCGGTATGAATTAGGAACGCTCACCGGCAAAGGAGAGGGTTGGGGGGGGTCCGAGGGCCGCAAGGAGGCTACAGGCTTCGGTTGTGTTTATTTTGCTACTGAGATGCTCGGTGTTCGTGATGATTCTCTCGAAGGTAAGACTTGCGTGGTTTCAGGGTCTGGTAATGTTGCACTTTACGCCATGCGAAAGATACAGGATTTGGGAGGAATGGTTGTTGCATGCTCTCAGTCTGATGGAACGCTTTATGATCCAAGCGGTATAAATTTCGAAACTGTACGTATGCTTAAGGAGGTTGAACGCAAACGTCTGCAAGAGTATGTGGAGTTACATCCCAATTCCGAGTTTAGGGAAGGTCGCAAGGTCTGGGAAGTGGAGTGCGATGCCGCATTCCCTTGTGCCACCCAGAACGAAATCCTAGAAAGTGATGCACAAACTCTTCTTGCAAATGGATGTACCCTTATTTGCGAGGGGGCTAACATGCCCACACATCCAGATGCTCTTAAGCTTTTTCGTGATGCTGGCATCCTTTTTGGTCCAGGAAAGGCTGCCAATGCTGGCGGCGTAGCAGTTTCCGCTTTGGAAATGCAGCAAAATGCAGGTTGGGAGAGTTGGTCATTTGCACGTGTTGACAATGAACTAAAGAAGATAATGACTTCTATTCATGGAACCTGCTTGCACTACGCTGATCGCTTTGGTTCGCCCGGTGATTATGTTGTGGGTGCTAATATTGGCGGATTTCTCCGAGTGGCTCATGCCATGTCAGCAATGGGGGTCACCTAGAAGAGAGTCAAAGTCTGGCAGGTAATCCTGCTTCCAGCAGTGCTTCTTTGGCTTCACGTATTGTGTAGGTGCCAAAATGAAATATTGATGCCGCAAGAACTGCACTGGCCTTACCTTCCTTAACGACATCAACAAGATGATTTAGCTGTCCTGCTCCACCTGATGCGATTACAGGGACTTCAACCGTCTCACTTATGGTCTTATTCAAGTCGATGTCATATCCTTTCTGGACGCCATCACAGTCCATACTGGTAAGAAGAATTTCTCCTGCACCTAACTGAACCACTTTTTGAGCCCAATCAACCGCGTCTATGCCAGTGGCCCTACGTCCTCCATGAGTGTAGACTTCCCAACTTTTAGTGTTTGCAATGCGGCGTGCATCAATCGCAACGACAATACACTGGTTTCCAAAATGAGAAGAAGCTTTTCCAATGATTTCTGGATCCAGAACAGCCGAAGTATTCAGGCTAACCTTATCCGCTCCAGCATTCAGCATCAGTCGGATATCTTCGAGATTTCGAAGCCCTCCACCAACTGTAAGAGGCATGAAGCATTCTGATGCGGTTCGTTCCACAACATCATGCATAATATTTCGGTTGTCTGCCGAGGCTTTTATGTCTAAGAAGACCAACTCGTCAGCCCCTTGTTTCTCATAGGCTTTCGCTGACTCAACGGGATCACCCGCATCTCTTAGATCTTGAAATTTAACTCCCTTGACTACACGGCCTTCGGCGACATCCAGACAGGGAATGATCCGGACAGATAGCATTTGAGTTTTATCTCAGATTGAAGTTCTAGACGTCTTCAGGCTCCATCCGCATGGATGACTTGAGGTTCGTAGGAAATCGTGAGCCTGTACTGATTGTTTGGCCGCATGATAAGTGCGTGCTCTCGGTGTAGAACTTGTAGGTAGTGAATGTTTCCGAAGCATGTTCGGTATTCTGGGTCGTTAGAAACTTGTTCAGGTTGAGCCCATTTCGATACAAAATCGTCATGTTCGACTACAGGGCGCTGACCTTCGGAACCGAGCATGAGTGTTCTAGGAAAACGATACTTGGAATGCGGTGCGCCAATAGGTACGACATATCGCATACTATCCATGGTTACTTGCTTGTTCACCGTGAACAGGAATTCGCTTGAAATTTTATTTCCATCAAAAGTCCAGTTCACCTTACAGTTCCCAAAATTCAGATTCTTCTTTTCGACAGTGATCAGGCTGGGTTGCTCGTAACGGAAGTAGAAGGAATTACGTAGACCAAGTCCAGTGGTGCAGTTTTTACCATAGAAGGCCGGTACGACTCTGTCTTCTCCGAAGGTAAGTTCCGGTAGCATCACAGGCAGGTACTTGGTCGCGGGCCAATCGAAGACCCCAGGGCAATGAGGGAAAGCAAGTATATCGCTGGTATCCGTATTGCTAGAGGCTAGAAGTGGCAACTCTAGGTGTAATTTGGATTCTGGATCTCGGTATATAAACAAGCCTTGTTCTTTACGGTGGCTTTTATCAAACACTACAAATCTGCCACTGCGCCGAGGAGTTGGTGTAGGAGTATCAAAGCTTGCCCCCTTTAGAGAGCGGGCAATGCGAGCCCACTGACACAAATAGCGTGCCGCGTCAAAGTTTGCCATCCGGGTGGTATGGTTCTCAACTGTATTTCGCTCTTCGTCTCTGATGACAAGGCAGCCTTGTTCTTGGTCCAGATAGGTCGTGAAAAAGAAATAGAAAAGACGTCTCAACGCATCAAGCGCTCGTGCCATATCTTTTTGCTGAATCCACTCGTCACGCATTGCCTGAAGCAGCAAAGATATACAGTGCATTTGGCCGTAGGCGCCTATGCCTCGACCGAAACACCATCCAAGTCCATCTTCACGAACAATTGATAGTATTAGGTTTATATATTTTTCTGCAACTGTTCGGAGACTTGGTAGCTTGCGATCTCGCAAGTGCATGTTAGCGTGCAACTGAAGTGCCTGTCGCATGATTACCAAACTAGTGACGCCGTAAATATCATAGGCTCCACCAAACCCATCTGGTTCATCATCAAAGAAGCCGTTTGAGCTATTCTCTTTGATACGATCTACAAACTTATCTACCAATTTGCCAGTCTCGTCCTTCTTGGAAAGTCCCATGCTGAATCGTGCAACGGCCTTAGCCACATTAAAGGCTTGTTGGTGATTTACGTAATCTGTGCGGGCCAAGAGACGTTTATCTAGCTCTTCACGAGTTATCTCCTGGAGGCGTTCCCATATTTGGTTTCTGTCTTTAGCTGGACTGAAAGCGAGTAGTCCCAATGCCGCGTACGCTAGGCCGTTTTCAGCCTCCTCGGGCATAAAAGTCTGAGCTGTAATGCAGCGCGCGCAAAGATCCACGATGTCATTGCCATCTATTTGCGTCTCACCTGTCAGTCTGTAGAACTCTCCAAGAGCAAGTGCGACATGGCCTGGCTCATCTTGCCGAAACTGTTCGCCCTCTACTGGGGCTATACTGCCATCATCATTAATAGCGTCTAGGTTGTGGCTTAGGATTGCTCGGGCCATATCCAAGCACTGTTCCGCGAAATTCTGCATTCCTTAGTTTTCTGCCTTGTTTTTGAAGGGGATGTGAAATGTCCTTGGCATCAACCGTTGTCAATCGTTAATAGATTAAGGAATTCTTTATTGGTCTTCGTTTGCTCCATACGGCTGATTAGAGTCTCGGTGGCATCATCAGGCTTCAAGGGTGCGAGTGCTCTGCGATGAAAGGCAACCTTCTTGAGAGTATCTGCGTCGAGGATGAGTTCCTCACGGCGTGTTCCGGAAGAATTTATATTAATAGCAGGCCAAATCCTCAACTCTGCCAACTTCCGGTCAAGAACCATCTCCATGTTCCCCGTTCCCTTGAACTCCTGAAATATCAGGTCATCCATGCGACTACCAGTTTCAATAAGAGCTGAAGCAACTATTGTAAGGCTTCCACCCTCTTCAGTGTTACGGGCTGCGGAGAAAAGCTTCCTTGGCTTCTCAAGAGCGCGTACATCAAGACCTCCTGTCATAGTGCGACCACTCCCTCCGCCTGCAGAATTGTGTGCTCTGGACAAGCGAGTGATGGAGTCTAGCAAAAGAATCACGTCATTCCCTGCCTCCACAAGGCGTTTGGCACGCTCAATTGCAATGTCAGCTACCCGTACGTGGCTTTTTAAGTCTTCGTCGTTAGATGATGCAAAAATCTCTGCCGGAACTGATCGTTGAAAGTCTGTGACCTCCTCTGGCCTCTCGTCTACAAGAAGAACAATCAGTTTGCATTCAGGGTGGTTTTCTATGGCGCCAGCTGCGATGTCCTGAAGCAGTGTCGTCTTGCCTGTGCGTGGAGGTGCGACAATGAGGCCTCGTTGTCCTTTGCCAACAGGACAAAAAAGGTCTATGATGCGTGTTGTTAATCTTCCGTCGCTATGTTCTAGGCGAAGATGATCATCTGGTGCTACTGTTAAAAGGTCTTGGAAGGGTAAAAGTTCTTTTCGGTCTTTGGCATTTAGACCATCAACTGTATCAATGAAGCAAACCTTGGGGTTTTGAAATTTTGCTCCGTGTTGGGCTTTTCCGCAGATGTAGCTCCCTTTCTTGAGCTTGAAACGTCTTATGAGTTCCTTTGGCACGAAGGGATCCTCGCGCCGGAGCTTTCCGTGTCGCCTTGGGTTTAGCAGCACTCCGTTTCTATTGTTCGTTGGCTCGAGGATACCCTCGACTGATAATGTACTTTCGGTGTTATTTTCCTCGCTCATGAATCAAGCGTGTTTGGGATTTGTGAACAGCCCTTATGGTTTAGGAGCTTGTGAACCTCAGGTAGTTTCTTTGCCTGTCGCCGAATTTAAACGTCTTCTGCTCGCGAGGCTCGACTAAGATTAACACAACAACCAATTAGTACTCTCTTCCAATGTAGCGAGAGAAAAATGAAAAAAATTGGCTACTACTCTAAAACGAATTCCTTTGCCTTTGACATGCTTAAGTTGTAGCCTAGTCATCCTAATTTACTAATGATATACCCCCAAAATGGCACGCTTCAGCCCAAGTAAGATCCGCAAAACTACTTTGAGCCAGTGCGGATTTACATTGGTTGAATTGCTGACCGTAATCTCAATTATTGTCATTCTTTCTGCAATGAGCCTAAAGCTAATCGACACGGTTCAAACCCAATCTAGGGAGGCTCGCGCAAAATCAGATTTAGATGCCCTAGGCTTAGCACTTGAGCAGTTTTTGCTTTCAAACGGTACTTATCCCGAATTTCAAGTTTCCAACAAGAACCTCTCTGACTACCAAGACAAAAGAGGCTTTCCTGAAGAAAAAAAATCAAGTGAGGCATTATTTCTCGCATTGGCCGGCTGGCACAACGAACTAGGCGAAGAGCTAGACATTAAAGGTGGGTCAGATAGCTCGACTCGGCCCAAAGGTTACATCAATCTTGCCGACTTTAGACTAGGTACAGATGGAGCGCCCAGCGAGCTCAGAAAACAATTACGAAACATTTCTGGCAAAAACCCTAACAAACCTAACGGCTTATATTTTATCGATCCTTGGAGGGAGCCATACCTCTATAAGTTCCCCATACTTCCTGATCAAAGGAAGAGTCAAATTCGCCGAAGGTTAGATTATGTGCTTCTCTCAAAGGGGCCAGATAAGCAAATCTCGCCAGTGGATAGTGGTGATTATGATAAAAGCACTTGGCTCTCTGACGAAGACGCTGGGCTTGATCTTGCCGATGGAAATGATGAAAACATTGACAACTTAATTCAAGGGCCTTCCTCGCAAGGTTAAAAGATTCTCAAAATTTTATGAATTCAAAAAAAAATTGTCGGGTTAATGGGTTTACCCTTATCGAACTCTTAGTCGTTATCGCAATTATAGTTGTACTTGCTGGAATTACCTCTGGTGGAGTTGGACTCGTCAAGAGGCAGGTAGCCAAGGCTGTTACTAAGGCTCGCTTTTCAGAATACATATCTGCCATTGAACTTCTCAAGGACGATAATGGTTATTACCCAACCTTTGGCGAGCAGCCATCTCAAGACGGGGATCTCATATTTCCTCCATCTGGCGGTTCTGATGGTGATTGGACTGACTTCTGGAAGACTATTTACGCACTAAAATCCCCAGAAGAGTCTGGTCCTGACCTTGAGAAACTCGATTCCAAAGAGGCTAGGGCACTTGGTAACCCTAGAAGAAAGCAAAAGTTAAAGCCCTCTGATGATAATCATTTAATTAAAATCCCTCCAAGAAAATCCAAAAG
>CAJWWL010000181.1 GCA_913048125.1 uncultured Opitutia bacterium
CCAGTGGTTTCCTGCCCAATAACCTGTGCAGTAAGATCCATGTAATCATCCCACTGATGACACCACTCATCCACAATGACTTGTGCAATATCATCTACCATTGCGGCTTCAATAGCAGTGAGAAAGCGTGGTTCTTGACCAGCAACACCTTTACCTCCAAGCGCACGGTCAACCATGCCAAGGGCTAATGTGGGGCTAATTTCAAGCAGACCAACGCCAGTGAGTTCGTTTATCTTAAAGAGTGAAACGTGGGAGGGGCTTTCAATAGACTGAGTGAACTGAGCATATTGATGTACAGCCAGATTAGTCACAGAGAAATCTATCCCCATCCGCAATTCCATTGAAAGGTTTTGACCTAGGTAGAAAGCGAACTTTTCGTTGCGAGCACGTACCTGATTGACCTCTTTATCGGAAAGAAAAACTGGGTTACGAAAATCAAATTCCTGAACCTCAGGAATATCATCAGTAATTCGCTCGCCGTCGGATCTGAATATCTGTTCGACACCCTCGACTGTGCCTGGCCCTCCAACCAATCGTTCAAGCTCATCTTGGCTGAACGCGTCTGGACCAGCCTCGTCAGGCAAATCAGTGCCCCCGTCAGAGGATTCGACAACTGCAGACTCGTCGCCATAAGCATCGGCAGGAGCGGCAGTATCTTCAGAGAAACCCTCCTCTTGTCCAGAAGGAGTGGACTCTAAGTCTTCGCTGGTAGGTTCTTCGCTCATTTACTGGATAGAAAATTCGGTAAAGGAAAGCTCCTCAATGACACCATTAATGCCATGAACGCCATTCAGCTTCTTTTTCAATTGCTTGCCAGCTAGTTCCATCATTCTGGGATTATCATTGATCTGCGCGAGGGTGAGACCTGAGAGATACTCCATGGTAGCGGCGCGAATCTTAGCTTTGCTATGATCAATTGCTTCTTCGAATTTCTTGTCAGAACCTCCAATTTCATAGCTCACCTTAATGAATCGAGTACGATGTTCACCAGCAAGGTTGGTGACGATACCGTCGAAGCTCTTGTGAAAAGAAACTCCATGTCCGCCGCCATGCCCATCACCGTGACCGTGATCATCACCATGCGAGGAATGAGATTCTCCATGACCACCCTCGTGCCCTCCGCCATCCATTGTCTTCTCCATTTTGGGCCAGAAAAGGAACTGAAACAGTAGGTAAGTAACTAGGGGCGGCACTATAAGTGCAAAGACTAAAGGAATCAACGCATTACCTCGAGATTTGGAGTCTTTTGAGGGATTGTTCTTCATAGGTGGCATTTGGTTCATCTTACGGATTTCTGAAACAAGTCAAAGAAATAGGTTAGCGTTTAAGATTGACCGCTTCTCCATACATAGCATCGGAAACTGTCACAATCCGGGCGCCAGCTTGAAAGCCTCTTTGGTTGGCGATGATGCTAGTGAACTCACCAGTGAGATCGACGTTAGAAAGTTCTAGTGAGTATGGCTTAATTTCGCCAGTACCAGCAGTAGTTGGCGGAACAAGACCATCATCGATTTGAGCAGCCAAATCGCCTCTGTTGGCGAAATATCCATTACCCTCTCTGGTCAGCTTGTCAGGGACTTGAAAGTTTGTCAGGAAGACTTGCTGTACTTGCTCGGTACCATCCTGCATAAGCATGCGCAAAGTACCATCCTTCTCAAAGCGGAAGCTTTCTACCTGAGTTAAATCCTCCATGAGAATATCACCATTATCACCTTGAACAACAAAGCCCTCAGAAGTCACTAACTGACCTTGCGCGTTCCAGCCAAAATTGCCTGCACGTGTAAATAGAGTGGAATCAGCGTCGTTGTCGGCGTTCGGATCACGCACCTGAAAGAAGCCTTCACCATAAATTGCCAAGTCGGTATCGACACCTGTCTGCTGGATGGAACCCTGAGTAAATTTACCAGAAACATTACCTAGTTTGGTACCAGAACCAAAGTGCTGGCCGGGTGCTCCGTTTGTGGGAGAACTATCTGCTTGTAGAAGGGTTTTGTAAAACCCGTCGGTATATTCAGGGCGCTGCCCTTTGAAACCTAGAGAGTTAACGTTGGCAACGTTGTTACCAACGACTTCCATACCTTTTGTGAAGGTTTTTAGGGCAGAGGCTCCGCTGAAGACTGAATGTAGCATGATGAGTTAGGATTTTAGGTATTAAAAATTGATCAAAGAAAGAGCGTTGAGTGGGCTTTTTACTCCTCAACCTTCGGAAGCTCAACACGAGTAACGTCTGCAGCATTATAATCGCGTCCGTTGAGTGTAAGCTTCATTTCTCCGCCCTTGTTCGAAACAGCTGTAACAAGTCCACTTTGACCGTCATTATCGCCTCCGAGTGTGACCACTTTGCCTAAGTAGCTCTGCACTGAACTATTCATCTGGCTCTGGAAGAAGTTCTCGAAGTTTTTGTTCATGGAGTTCATTTGCTCCAAGGAGGAGAAGCTAGCCATCTGCGCTATGAACTCGGTATCCTTCATGGGTTCCAGGGGATCTTGGTACTGAAGTTGTGAAGTAAGAAGCTTTAGAAAATCATCCATTTCCAACTGGGACTCTTTTGTGGGAAGATTCCTATCAGAAGGGAGCATTGCGCCTGGATTTGAAGCGGCTACGGTGTCAGCAATCATGATATTAATTAGTTCGGTGAGGTTTTTTGTGTTTAAAAGGCTTACGGTGTGGTATCAGCAAAGTTATCGGGTTTGAATATCTTCAAACTCAGGTTCCTCTAGGGTAATTCCTCTTTGGGATGCTTCAACCTTGAGGTTATCCCATGATTCACGGATAGAATCCTTGAGTCCCTTTGACCCAGTGGAGAATTGTACCTGCATGCCCTGTCCTCGACGAACGTGGAAACGGACTAAAAGTTTTTCACCATCAGGAAGGTCCAGCGTAAGCCGAGTTGTACCTGACTGACCAGTTTGCTGTAGCCTGAAAATTTGATGAGCAAGTTGCGAGATTGCCCCAGAGTAGGTGCCCGCTTGAGAAAAGTTGCCAGTTTGTCCCTGTGCGAACTGGTGTGAAGTATTGGGTGACTGGCTAACATCAGACTGTTGATACGCAATAGTTGCTTCAGACTGAAAAAGATTTTGATGACGACTATTCGAATCTTGATCCGTGTTGCCCTGCCCATGGGGATTCCCTGAAGTAGACCCTTCTTGCTCCTGCCCCTTTAGGACCGGCAGAGAAGCATCCTGTTTTGAAATGGATTCCGACCGAAGATTTTGAGTTTGTGGAGTTAAGGACTTATCCTGCAATAAAGGTGCACGAGCGGTAATCTTCGATTTGACCGACACTGTCTTAGCAGCATCCAATTTAGTGGTGAGTTGCTTTGAAGGTTCCGCATTTAAGGACAAGTTCATCCCACTTGGCTTGCCAGTAAAACCCTTAGCAGAAGTTTGATGGGTTACTGTTCTGGAGATTGCAGTTTTCTTTTCACTAACTGCCTCTGTCTTTTGGCGATAAAGTTTGGGACTTATTGCTGACTTGTCAGCCTGGGCAATGGGTTGAGAATTAAGTTTTGCACCTTCGAAACTAGGTCTCACATGACCAAAAGACTTACGGGAAGTAGAAGCTGTTTTCTTATTTGTAGTGCTTTGCTGTGCTTGAGTCTGCTCTCGAGCAGAAAGGAAACCGTTGGATTCAACCTCTTCATTATCCAGTGCTTTCTGATCAAATACAGCCTTTTCCCCCTCCATCGAAGCGGACTCCTTGTCCAAAATAAACTTTTGGAAAAGATCCTCCTCACTCGCCAAACTCTTTCGAGATAAACTCAAATGACTTGAGGTCTTCTCTAAAGCTGAGTTATTCAGCGTAATATCCTGCGAGATCGACATGGGCATATGTTTGATAAATTAGATTTGGGGACTTCATCCACCGCTCGGGAGAGTAGCAGCATCGTCATTGTTCTGTTCAACTACGAGTTTCTGCAATTGCTGAGCGAGACTAGCAGCAAGCTGACGAGATTCTTCCGTTCCGCTCTTGTCATCATTCATTTCTTCAAAAATTGGTGCAATATCCCTTGGATCCATTAAGTTGAGCACGCCCAAGATGGTTTTGTTAACATAATTGGCAGGGTATGCTGCAGGAGGTTCCTGATCCATATCCTTGTTCATCTGCAAGAAAAGTGTAACCGCCGCACTTGGAGACAGGCTTTCTATGGTGTCTGCTAAATTACGATAGTTTTCCTGTTCCTTCTGTTGAAGTATGATGTACTTGCTTTCAAGGTCCTGAGCCTTGCGGTCGAACTGTGCCTGAAGGTTGAGAACCTCGGTCTTCAACTTCGTAAACTCTTTTGTCTCTTGCTCGATACTGTTGCGGATACTCTGCAAGTCCTCAGCTCTCTCCCGTATGTCAGCATCACGTTTCTCCAGTTCGGCAACAAAATCACGGAGTTCCTCAGTCAGTTTGCCGGGATATTTTACGGGGCTGGTTGGAGATACAGGATCATGATCAGCACCATGCTGATCCTTACCGGATTCATTAATTTTGTTTAGAGTGAGCCAACCAAAGATTGCGGCAGCAATAAGCGTAGTCAGAATGGCTAGAAACAAAGGTAAGTTATTTTTAATAAGTTTCATGAAAAGATCTTAGGTTGTTGTCACAGGGTTGGGAATGGACGACCGAGCGTTGGCTAGGTCTTCCAGCACTTTCTCTTCCTCTTTAAATTCAGAAGCAAGATGTTCATCGCGACGACGATCATATAGACGCTGCAACACGTCGTGGCTACTTTTACGATGAAGGTATTCTTGCTGTTGCTCCAATTCCTTTGAACGAAATTCTTCAACAAGCGCGTTGCTTTCTTTGAGCTGCAACTTGGCCTCCTTCATAGCAGAATAATACTGTGAATGCATTGAGGCAGTGAAACGCTGTTGTCCTCGGTCCTGAATGGCTTGACCAATGCCTTCAATATGTTGCTCGATAGAGTCTGATGTCTCCTGCTGATTCATACGCTTACGGAGGGCAACACCATATGACTGAAGGGCCTCGTCACGATCTCTCTCTCTGAGGTCTTTAAGCAACTGGAGTCTGTAACGGAAAGGTTTCATGCCATGATTTCCTTCAATTTCAAAAAGGTCTCAGAGCGGTTAGCTTTGGAGCTGTGAACTTGCCGAAGAAACTCCTGAATCAGCGGTTGCTTCTCAATTGCGCGATCAATCTTGGGATTTGTGCCCTTGGCATAAGCACCAACGCTTATGAGATCTTCGTTGTGCCGATAGATCGCGAGTAGATCTCGTGCTTCAGTAACTAGGCGCACTTGATCTTCAGTGCAGACTTCTAGATAAAGTCGACTTATGCTATCTAAGACATCGATAGCGGGGAATATATTGGCGTTGGCAAGTTTGCGGCTTAGAACAATGTGACCGTCTAGGATACTACGAACAGCATCGGCAACGGGCTCGTTCATGTCGTCGCCTTCAACAAGAACGGTGTAAATTGCAGTTATTGAGCCAACTTCACCGGTACCAGACCTTTCCAGTAAACGAGGCAACATGCCAAAAACTGAAGGAGTGTAGCCGCGGGTCGTGGGAGGTTCCCCAACTGCAAGACCGATTTCGCGTTGAGCCATGGCCAACCTTGTCACAGAATCCATGAGCAACATCACGTTCTTACCCTGATCGCGAAAATCTTCAGCAATAGCAGTGGCTAGGTTGGCTGCACGAATACGCAGAGGAGCGGGTTGGTCAGATGTTGTCACAATGACGACAGATTTCCGCATTCCTTCTTCACCAAGCTGCTTCTCTATGAAATCCTTCACCTCACGGCCGCGCTCACCGACAAGTGCAATCACGTTGACATCAGCCTCTGAATTACGAGCCAACATACCTAGCAGCACGGATTTACCGACTCCACTACCAGAAAAAATACCTACACGCTGCCCATGTCCAAGTGGTACAAATGTATCGATCGCCTTAACACCAGTTTCGAAGGCGGTAGAAATGGACTGCCGGCGCATCGGGTTAGGTGGAGTGCCCTTAAGCTTACCAGTGGTTGGAGCAGTAAGTCGCCCCAAACCATCTATTGGCTGCATCCTACCATCAAGCACACGACCGAGCAGGGACTCACCAACAGGAACATCATTGTCTTCTTGAGAAGATACGACTCGGCAACCAGGGTGGAGATCGTTCATATCACCCAGAGGCATTAACAAAACACGGTTCTCTTTGAAGCCAACGACTTCAGCCGGAGCAGATTCGCCACTGCGAGGAGATTCGATCCGACAGACTTCTCCGAGGGCAACCTCTGGTCCTTCTGATTCAATGACTAGTCCATTAACATTGAGAATACGACCTGACTTTTCGATGGTGTCGGTCTGATCCAAACGTTTCTCAAGCCAATCAAGCTTATCGGTAAGCAGATCCTTCATGAGTCTCCTCCTCCCATGCTCTCCTCAATGGCAGCAAGTTTTGTAGCAATCCGGCCGTCCACAAGACCATATCGACTCTCCATCATACAATCACCTCGACCAAGAGTCTCGTCCTCAATAAATTCGACGTCAGGGTAAATTTCGCCGAGACCGTCAGAACCTCCGCCACCAAATAACCCAGACAGTGCTTGAGAAAAGTCTTCATTGGATTCAGAGGGGTCTGGTTGAGCTTTGTCGACAGCAGCCTCATAGATCCCCTTCAAAAGTTGGAGGTCTTGTGGATTCATCCTTAGCTCTACCCGTTCGCCCTCAGGGGCTTCATCAAGGACTTTTTGTATGAGATCTTTGACTTGAGCAGGATCAAGTTCCAGTCCCTCAATTACCCTAGCCGCCGCCTTCACAACAAGTCTGGGCAAACGGTCAGAAATCTCGGAGAGCAATTCTTGGTGGCTTTGTTGCAACTCCTTTAAAATACTGTCCTGCTTCTGAGAGACTTCATCACAAAAGGTAGTCAGCTGAGCTGAAAGTTCTTCTCGCACTTCAAAACGCCCCTTTTCTAAAGCAGCCTTTTCTGCCTCTTGCGCTTCAAGGGCTGGTACCGCAGGAGCGCCACACCAATTAACGGTGACGCGCTTGAGGGGGCGCGAAAAACGGATGTTCCTATTCGATAAGTCCGCCATCGCCGGTTGCGAGTGATATTTCGTCTTGATCCTCAAGCATTCGCACAGTCTCAATAATGCGCGCTCGAGCATCCTCTACAGTCTTTCGTGGGACAGGTCCCATGAATTCCAGTTCTTCTTTAAGATTTTCCGCAGCACGCTTGGAGACAGCGCCGAAGAAAGCCTTTCTCAATTCTTGGCTAGCAGGTTTGAGAGCAAGAATAAGATCCTCAGTCTGAACATCTCGAGCAACCTTCTGAAGGTCCATGACGGGCAGAGAAATGAGATCATCAAATGTGAACATCTTGTTGCGGATAGTCTGCGCAATGGCTGGATCACGTTCTTCTAGACGTTCGAGGATGCCTTCCTGAATATCACCAGACACCTTTTTGAGCAGCTCTGTTGCCGCATCAGCACCGCCACCAGAATGCCATGGAGAACTGGAACCGGCATCGGTCAATCTCTT
>CAJWWL010000182.1 GCA_913048125.1 uncultured Opitutia bacterium
TGGTCCCATCCACGATGAAAGAGTTGCACAAATGGAACACCTCTTTCCGATAGCCTTCTTGCAATCAAACAGTTGTGTGCGAAAGTACCTTTTTTCATGGCATCTTTACCGTATAGATCGAGTACATGCTGAGGCTCGTCTTTTAAATCAACAAGTTCGGGAACACTAGTTTGCATACGATAGGCCATTTCATAGGAGGCAATACGTGACAAAATTTCAGGATCATTGATCTCCTCATGATGACGTTTGTTCATCCAGTTGATGAGATCTAGCTGCTGGCGTCGAAGGTTGCGACTTACACCGTTGGGATTGGCAAGGTGAAGAACAGGTTCCGAACCATTTAAAAAAGGTACACCTTGGTGTCTGGAATCAAGGAAACCATTACCCCAGAAACTCTGTAGTAGCGGTTGCCCATCATCAGAACCGGAAGTCAGGACTATGTATCCGGGCAAGTTGCTGTTTTCTGAACCCAAGCCATAGGAAAGCCAGGCCCCCAAAGTTGGGCGCCCAAACAACTGCGTGCCACAATTCATCATATTGACCCCCGGGTCATGCACGTTGGTGGTAGTCTTCATTGAGCGGATCACAGTCAACTCGTCCGCCACCTTAGCGAGGTGGGGCAAAAGCTCGGACATGATTACACCAGACTGGCCCCGAGGTGCAAATTTGTAAGGTGACCTCTTGAGACTTGGCGTACCTCTAATGAGGGCAAAGCTCTGATGATCCTTAAGTAAATGAGGCGGAATCTTCTTTCCGTCCATTTCATCTAATAGAGGTTTGGGGTCGAATAGATCTACATGAGATGGACCACCTGCCATGAAAAGAAAGATCACTCGCTTGGCACGGGCAGGGTGATTTAAATCACGTAGTGCACCACCATTCTCAAGACTATCAGCATGACTGTCGCACTGGAGCAGGCTGGCCAAGGCAATAGAGCCCAAACCCATAGCAGAATCCTGCAGGAAGGTGCGCCGAGCAATGGTCTGCAAAGTCGACTTGTTTGTGAAAGAATCACTCATGGCCGAGTAATGGTTTCATCGAGATTCAGGAGAGCACCGCAAACCAAAGCCCAGACTTGCTTCAAGGTCAATTGTTCTCGCTGTAGCTCAAGATAGGTAAGAAACTGCTTTCGCTCCGCAGGCTGGGGGGAACGGCCCAAGGCGAGCCGGAAGGCCCGCTCCAGTCGATGTGCGTCTGTGCCCTCCGATTCTGTGAACAAGCGACTGGCAAAGGCGGAGGCCGCTTCCGTGAAAATGGGGTCATTCAAAAGGACCAAGGCTTGAGTGGGCACGTTCGCAACATCGCGCCTGACGACGCAATTATCCCGGGCCGGAGCATTCAGGATCTCCAAGGAAGGGTGCAGAGCCATGCGACGCCAATAGGCGTACATGGTCCGGCGGTGACGGTCATCCCCTTGGCTATTGGTCCATTTGCCAGGCAGGGCACGCTGTTGCCAATAGTTGGCAGGATGGACGGGGTACACCGGCGGGCCACCGACATTTTGTACCAGCAATCCGCTCACGGCGAGAGCCTGATCACGGATTTGCTCAGCAGGCAAGCGAAGACGCGGCATATGGGAAAGCAAAAGGTTCTCGGGGTCACGCTCGGAAGCATTGGTTGGAACACGGGCGGATTGCCTGTAAGTGGCCGAGGTAACAATCAAGCGATGGATCCGCTTCATGTCCCATCCACTCTCGATGAACTCATTCGCCAACCAATCAAGTAAGAGAGGGTGACTAGGAGGGGTACCTTGGGCTCCAAAGTCATCCGGTGTGCGTACTAGACCATGACCGAAGTAGCTTTGCCAGAAACGGTTCACCACCACTCTGGCGACGAGGGGATTCTTGCCATCCACTAGCCAGCGGGCGAATTCCATGCGGTTGCTAGGCTGAGATTCCTTGGAGACGGCAAACAATTCAGGAACTGCTGGAGATACTCGATCTCCCTTGTCTAAAAAACTACCACGAAGGTGGATGTAGGTATCGCGTGGCTTTGCCCGTTCACGCATCACAGGGACGGCGTCCACTACTTTCTGGATACCCTTTTGGTCATCGAGCATGCGAAGCTTGGCTTGTAGCTCAGTGACGGTCTTGCCCGCTGCTCCAATGGTTATTTGATCACCCAACGCTTGGTCGCTGAGTCGTACCTCGCTCAGTTCACCTTCAAAGCGATAGGCATTTGCCTCAGGGCTGCTGTTGTACCCCGAGCCAATTGCAAGAGGTCTGGTGGAACTGGCGATGAAAGGAGGAGGAGCTCCAGTAGTCTTGGCCGCCTTGTCCTCTATGCCATCGACAAAGAGGCGAACGGATTTCCCAGCCACAAACTCGACTGCTACCACGTGCTCTTGGCCGTCATTAACCGGCAGGCTTCCGTGAACGGTAATCCCATGGAAGGATTCCGACCTTGAAGATGCCCAGAAGAACAGATGACCTGGGACGCTGCCCTTGTCCCCTTCCCCTCCAATGCCAAAGACGTAACTGCGTTGCTTAGCTCGCCAGTCGTACTTTGATACCAAATCGGCCACCGCTTGCGTTGTACGGATCCTCGCACTGATGGTAAGGTCGCCCGTAAGTGAATATTTTTTCGGATCGTCCTCCACAGATGGCCCTTCCCATTTACCAACAACGTGTAGGTCTTTAATCGAGGGAGGTTTCGGTAAGGCCTTTCGGGCAGCGGCAAGTGCTTCTTTGAATTGCTTGTATTTGGCGGCCTTAGAAGCGTTCAGCTTGGGAGGCGGAGGCCTATATTTCATGGTAGGCCCACCCTGTCCATGACCTGAACCACTATGCTCAATATTGTTGAAAATAGAAAGTAGAGAATAGTAGTCGTACTGAGTAATCGGGTCGAACTTGTGATCATGACATTCAGCGCAATCCAGTGTAAGCCCCAACCAGACGCGCCCGATCGTATTGACTCGATCGATGACTCCCTTGATGCGGTATTCTTCTACCGGATAAGTCTGTCCCCTAGCTTGCGGAGCATTGCGGTGGAAGGCTGTGGCTAAACGCTGCTCGTCAGTGGCCTCAGGCAACATGTCACCGGCCAGTTGTTCAATCGTGAATTGGTCGAAGGGCTGATTTTGATCGAGAGCGCGTACGACCCAATCGCGCCAAGGCCATATATTACGCATTTTGTCATCAGCAAACCCTCGGGTGTCAGCATACCTTGCCAGATCCAACCAGTCCTGCGCTCTTCGCTCGGCATAGGAAGTAGTACCCATCAAGCGGTCCACAACCCGCTCGTAGGCTCCTCCTTCATCATCTTCTAAGAATCCATCAATCTCTTCCAGAGTTGGAGGTAACCCAGTCAAATCAAGTGTTACACGGCGGATCAAAGTTTCCCGATCAGCCATGACTGAAGGAGAAAAATTCTTTCGCTCCTGAAGAGATAGAATGAAGTGATCGATGGGATTCCTAACCCAATCTGATTTTTCTACAATTGGAAGCGGCACCCTTTTAGGAGGCTCGAATGCCCAATGCTTTTCATACAAGGCACCCTCATCAATCCATCGCACTAGAATCTTTTTTTCTGCTGCAGTAAGAGACTTATTTATTTCTGGAGGAGGCATTACCTCCTCTTTATCGGTACTGAAAATCCGTTGAATCATTTGGCTGATCCCAGACTTACCTGGGACAATAGCAGGACTCTCCGGATTGGAACTTAAAGCCGAATCTCTCTGATCAAAACGTAGTTTGGCTTTTCTCGAATGTGCATCCGGTCCATGGCAGGAATAACAATGATCAGATAGGATCGGACGAATATCTCGGTTGAATCGCAAGCTCACCTCGGCGGAGACTGAATCTAGAGTCAAAACCATGAATATGGGGAGCAACGGGCAAAGCCTTGATACGCCCTGGATAAGAATTATTCGTAGAGCCCTCATCGATCCAGTTCCTAAGAACGCTACTCCTGGTGACTTTGAGCGCGTTCTCTAATGATGCTCAACAACTGTTCTGCCTCGTCAAGCTCCGCAGTTCTAAGACTCATACCCCCAGCTTGCCCTAATGCGGCGATATGAATCTCTTCAGCATCAGAAAGAGCCTTATCCCAGTCTTTCATTGAAAGATAGTAGTGACAACGTGCCCTGAGAAGGGGCATTCCGTATTTTGGCTTGGGTAGTTTATGTCCTCTCTCATTTACAGCCGTTGGATCGTAAGGCGGTACATGCTGCATAACAAGATCATTAGCTGAAACCATGTCACCGACTTTGAGAGCAGCCATGATCTTAGCTTCATCTATTCGATGGATCGTATCTGGGATTACCGAGTAATTACCTCCCAATGCAGAGCCAGAAAGGGCATTCAGTACACGACCCTTTTTATCAAGCAGAACAATACCACCCTTAGAATCAAGCATCCCCAACCGGTGAACAAGAGGATCCCCCATTCCGAGAGGGATTTTGAGGATGGTTCCGTCCCATACCTTCTCGCTACCACGTGTCTTAAGGTCCTCACGAACAGAAATGTCGTCATCTCCCCCAAGCATCGCGACAGTCAAATTCAAATCCGGTCGTGACGTAATGAATGTCGGCAGGTTGCGTAGAACACTGGAAGGTGAGGGTGGATTGGGATCTTCACGCTCACGCCCTTTCCATGGTTGGGGACGGGCAAAAAAGATCACTGTATATTCCGAATTCAAATCTTCCGGGATACGAAAGGTATCTCCGTCAGAATCAGAAAGCTGAACCTCCAGATACCGTTCAGCCTCTTCAACACCACCCTTGTGCATCTCAAACTTCTCACGACGACCAAAGGACCATCCCGCTGTAAAGGGCACTTGGAACATCCAGTATTCATGATATCGACTCAAAAGGAAAGAGGAATAAAGCCACATCGAGGGATATTCCGTGTGGTTTCGGAGGATGACTTCACGAAAATGCTGGTAACGGGCTTCATCGGCCACATCCAGCGCCAGCAAAGAAGCCGTTGCAAAGACTGTACCTGTTGCAGACTCACCCCCCTGATCCGCAACGTATGAATCGATGATCTCAGGCCAATTCGCACCGGTTTCACGCAATGCCTGCCGAGCAAGAGTGAAGCGGGCGATAAGATCGCAACCCTTAGGATAACCGGCTTCAATAGCGACTTTCGACTCCTCAACCGCTTTTAGGAAATGGGCCTGATTAAAGTCGGTCTTCCATAGACCAAGGTGAGAGATAATTAGGCGATTGCGAACGATCCAAAGGTCAGGTGCACTTGGATAATCAGCAATGGCCTTATGGCAGAGAGCTTGCATCCTTTGGTAACCGGAACGAACTTCAGCAGACTTGATATGGTAACGTTTGGGGGCAGGTATTACACATTCCTGGATAGCATTGAGAATTTCATCAGGAACACTTGTATCTCCGCGATTGAGTGGTGTGACCTTATCTCCCTTAGCAACTGCCTTCAGTTCTGGAGGTGCCGATGCATCGATTGATGAATGAGAAGGATCAGCACTAACCTCAGGATCAAAGATGAGAAAATCACCAGTCATAAGAGCGCCAAGATGCATGGCGTAGTCATCGCGACTCCAACCACGAATCAAAGCTCGCCTAAAATTCTCAGTGTAGGGTTTAAGGTCTTCAGCCGGTGTTGACTGCTTAAGTTCCTGTTTCACCTGCTCAGGTTTTTTTTGAGGTGGCTTGCGAGTTGAGCCCGCCATCACCATAGCGGAAAGCCCAGTAGGTGCGACACGAAGATTGAGCGGATCACGTCGAACATAAGCCTTGTATTTTGGGTTTTCACGACCACCGGGAAAATGAAGACACGGCCATTCAGCCCCGACTTCTCGAATGATGGACTCACCAGCATCAGCCAACTCATCAAGATTCACGCTGATAATTTGCAATCTCCCGTCCACACGATCGTGATCCAGTTTATAGGCCGCTGCCATATCGGTGAGATACTGCATGACACCCTCGTTATCCTTGGACCAAAATATAAGCATTGTAGAATGACCAAGGGCATCCATTGGAAACATCATTTTGTTGCCATCCGAGCATTGGAAGTTGCCCACGAAAGGCACACCAAAAACTTGGCCACCAAGCTTATCTCTAAGGAAGGTGATCATCTCCAAGTCACTTGAGTATTGCTGGGCAGCAATACTACGCAGTTTATTGACCAAACGTGTGTCGCCCATTTCAAGACCCATGATGATCGAAGTACGGAGAGCCTTAGGACCTGCAGGCGTACCAATGTAACGATTCGCAAATGATAGAAGAGATTCAGCTCGATCAGCATCTTTGCCCTTCTGGGCCTGTTCTATTTGAGAAAGCAATAAGTCTGCCTCCAAACGATGGACTGCAAACTCATTGGGCGCTTTAACGAGTTTGCGACTGATCTCCACAAGTAAATCCCGATGCTTTCGATCATCATCCATAGCTACAAGGCGTTGCTGTGCTCGAAAGAGAAACTCCAGAATCGGCCAGCGGATGGGATTAGCACCAACTTGCTCCAGTGCCTTTTCAGCGTCCCGAATAATACGCCGTACTGCTAAACGCTGGCGAGCCGCGGAAGCGCTTTCATCTATGCCTAGAAACGCTTCTTCAAGTTCAGACAAAGAATCAGCAACAACCAAAGCAGTTGAAGCAAAAATCGACGCTAGAAATAAAAGGTTTTTACTTAGACGAAGGAAGAACGAGGAACTCATGAAACCGAGTTAGGTAAAAAACTATCAATTTATACGACGCTTAATTTCATCTCTGAATGCTTCGTCTACCGCAAGTTGGTCGCTCTTCATACTCATTGCACCATCTTGACTCAATTGTTTGAAATAGACCTGCTCTGCATCAACAAGGGCTTTATCGAGTTCACCAACAGCAAAAGATGCACGTGCCCTAGCCCGCAAGTGAGAGATGTTATAGTTGGGTTTGCGTAATTTTCGACCACGTTCGTCCACGGCATCTGGGTCATAACGAGGTGCGATCGTATAAATAAAATCTTTGGCTTTACTGGCTTCACCTTTTTCGATCATCCCAAGCACTCTCAACTCATCTTGGCGAGCGATGACATTCATAACTGCATTACCACCAAAACGACTAGATTGGGAACCTAACCCGGAAATGACCGCAATCAAACGCCCTTGCTGGTCAATGACGACAGTGTTCAAGCCACGATCAGTTGAGAGCATACCAATCTGATGAACTAATGGGTTTGAGATTCCATTCGGTAGGGACAGCATAGTACCACCTAGGGCAGATTCTACGCCCTTTCGATCCCTGATAACACCAGAATGCGGTTGCTCACTGAAAAGTACAAAACAGGCCTCCACATCTGAATTAGGACGAGCTGCTGCGAAGTCACTGTAGTTCCGAATGTTACCGATGGGAGATGGAGGGAGTCCATCATCACGCTGAGTACTCCAAGGACCTGGACTTGAGAAGCTCATGATCGTGTATTCTTTCTTAAGATCCTCAGGTATACGGAATGGGTTACCTTCGGCATCTAGTA
>CAJWWL010000183.1 GCA_913048125.1 uncultured Opitutia bacterium
TGAGTTGCTCCTTGATATCGGCGCGCTTCTTGGCAAAGCGCTCAATCATGCGCTTGCGTTTGAGATTGCGGGCAATGGATGACTTTTTGGCCATGGTACAGTCTGTTGGTTATTTGTTTTGAAATTCAGTTACTTGCGGAAGGGCATTCCAAAACGAGAAAGAAGGTCTTTTCCATCCTCATCATTGGAGGCAGAGGTTACAAAGGTGATATCCATACCAGTCGTGTACTTGACACCTTCCATTTTGATCTCTGGAAAAATGGTGTGGTCAGTAATACCTAGTGTGTAGTTGCCCTGCCCATCAAGTCGACGTGGAACTCCTTGGAAGTCACGAATATTGGGGAGAGCAACAGCGAGCAAGCGAAGCAGAAACTCCCACATAGAGTTACCACGTAAGGTTACCTTTACGCCAATTGGCATTCCTTCGCGTAGTTTAAAATTTGATATGCTAAGACGTGCCTTGGTAATAACTGGTTGCTGGCCAGCAATACGGCCGATATCTTCGGCAACTTCATTAACACGGTTCTTCTCGTTAACGACACCCACACCAGAGTTGATAACAATCTTTTCCAAGCGAGGTACTTGAAGTTCGTTTTTGTGTCCACGCTCCTTCATAATGGCGGGGCGCAATTTCTCTGTGTAGAGTTTCTTGAGTTCTGGCTGGCTCATAGCTGAAGTCCTGCGGATCGGAAAGTTTTAATAATCAGGAGCGTGAGGACTTGCGGTCGTCGTAGCGCTTCTGATGCATGACGTTGGAAATGTGAATTGGTGATTCGCGCTCGACGATGGCACCCTCAGGATTGTCCTGAGTCTTGCGTTCGTGTTTTTTGCGCATATTGACATTCTCGATGATGACGCGTTCGCGGCGAGGTTGAACCTGAAGTACAGCGCCAGATTCACCCTTGTTTGCTCCGGAGATTACGACTACACGGTCGCCTTTTTTAATTTTTCTGGACATGGAACTAAAGGACCTCTGGGGCCAAGGAGACGATTTTTAGGTACTTCTGGCGAAGCTCACGTGCCACGGGACCGAAAATGCGAGTGCCACGGGGGGCGCCATCGTTATTTATGAGAACTATTGCGTTTTGGTCGAAGCGAATGCGACTGCCGTCACGACGACGAATCGGAGAGCGTGTACGAACGACAACAGCACGGACGACAGAACCTTTTTTGACAGCGGAGTCAGTAGAGGTCTCTTTAATGTGGCAGACGATAACATCTCCGACAGAAGCTGTTTTTTTATTCTGACCGATTCGACGAATCATCATGGCGGATTTCGCGCCAGTATTATCTGCAACGTCTATCCTGCTTCTTAACTGGATCATGGGTCAATTGTATTGAGATTTAAATTCTGAAACGCGTGTGATGTGCTTAAATATTGGAAGCACGAGCTTTTTCGATAATGCGAGTGACACGCCAGCGCTTCAACTTGCTGATAGGGCGGGTCTCCATAATTTCAACGCGGTCCCCTATTCCACACTCACCAGATTCGTCGTGAACATGAAAGATGGATTTGCGCTTGATCTCTTTTTTGTAGAGGGGATGAGGAATCTTATAATTAAAAGCAACCTTGATGGACTTCGAGCCAGAGATACTGACGACTTCTCCGGAGAGTTGCTTACGGCGGTTACGTGTAGTTTCGCTCATTGATTTGGCAAATTTTCAGTTATTTTCTAGGCTTTAGCTAAGGCGCGACGAACTTTGCGATGACTAACGCCTGCGCGCTTGGCAAGGGCAGACAGTGTAGAGAGTTCACCTGCATCGGAGCCTGCGTTAATAGGTTCACGTTTTTCGTCAATCAGGGTCTCAAGCCGTGCAATTTCCTTGCGGAGCGACTTGATCATGTGCGGTTTTTCGAGTTGACCGGTCTCCTTTCGAATTCGCAAATCAACAAGTTCCTTCGACGTGTCACGAAGAAGATCTTCAAGCTCGGGCAAGGACTTTTCCCTAAGGTCTTTGGTTTTCATTGGGCTTAAGAAGGTGTAGGTAGATTCAGTCTTCTCGGGAGATGAAACGACAGCGGAATGGTAGCTTAGCATCAGCACGCCTAAGGGCTTCGCGGGCAACTGTGGGAGAACAACCGGAAAGCTCAAAAAGAACAGCGCCAGGGCGGATAACTGCAACCCAGTGGTCAACTCCACCCTTTCCCTTACCCATTCGGGTTTCTGCGGGTTTCTTGGTAATAGGTTTCTGTGGAAATACACGAATCCAAAGTTTACCTTTACGCTTGAGGTAACGAGTAACAGTGACACGGGATGCCTCAATCTGGTTGGAGGTCATTTTTCCGCGACTCAGAGACTGGATGCCGTATTCTCCAAAAGCCAAAAAGTCACCGCGTTTGGCATTGCCACGAATGCGGCCCTTATGGACTTTGCGGTATTTGGTTCTTGCTGGTAGGTAGGCCATTATTCTTAGGCGGTTAAAAAAAGATTAACAGGTTGGGTTAGGCGTCGTCTACAGGTTTACAAATCCAGCACTTCACACCAATGAGACCATAGGTAGTTCGGGCTTCAGTGAAGCCATAATCGATGGGCTCTCTGAGTGATTGCAATGGCACACGGCCAGCTCGCTGATGTTCGGTACGTGCAATATCCATTCCACCAAGACGACCACTGCACTGAACCTTGATACCTTGAGCGCCCAATGACATGGTTGTCTGTACAGCCTTTTTCATGGCACGACGGAAAGCAATGCGTCGCTCGAGCTGAAGGGCGACATTCTCGGCGACGAGTTTAGCTTCAAGATCAGGTTTCTTAATTTCGTGAATATCTAGAATCACTTCATGACCAACAGTCTTGATGAGGTCGGCGCGAAGCCGATCAAGTTCTTGGCCTTTTCGTCCAATAACTACGCCAGGACGGGCAGTATGAACCCGTACACGAACTCGGTCTGTTGCGCGCTCTATAAATATCCTAGGAACAGAGGCATATCGTAGGCGCTCTTCTAGAAATGTGCGGATTTTGTGATCTTCAGCGATGTATCCGGGAAATTGTCTCTTGCTGGCATACCAGCGAGAATCCCAGTCTTTGTTGACTGCGAGTCGGAATCCCTTGGGGTTTACTTTTTGGCCCATAGTGTGATGGTACGGAGTCGGTTAGTTATTCTGAAAGAGTAATGCGGATGTGGCAGGATCGTTTCCGGATAGGATGGGCTGAGCCACGGGCACAAGGAATGAAGCGGCGCATTGTACGCCCTTCTTCGATGATAGCTTCAGATACAGTGAGATCATCAGCGTTAAGGTTGTGATTGTTTTCAGCATTAGCCATGGCAGACTGCAAGGTCTTACTGATGAGGCGAGCTGACTTACGTGGGATGAACTTAAGGGTATTCATCGCACGAGAGGCTTCCATGCCTTGAATCTCACGAGCAACTTGCCGTACCTTCTTGGGAGACATACGGACGTTTTTAGTGTAGGCTCTTACTTCCATGGTGAATCGGGTTGGAAATTCTTACTTCTGAGTGTGCGGGCTGTGCTCGCGGAAATGACGAGTAGGTGCAAATTCGCCAAGTTTGTGTCCGACCATGTTCTCGGTCACGTAAACTGGGAGGAAGGACTTACCGTTGTGCACATTGATATTGAGACCAACGAAATCCGGGGTAATAGTAGACCGGCGTGACCAAGTCTTGATGGGTTTGCGGTCACCGGTAGACTGGGCTTGCTGGACGAGCTTCCAGAGTCCGGGGTCAACGAAAAAGCCTTTTTTAGAGGATCTTGCCATGATAAATAAAATTTTAACGACGCTTCATCTTGCGACCATTACGTCGGATGATAATCATATTGTTTGTGGTCTTTGACTTACGACGGGTAGGAAATCCTTTGGAGAGCTGACCCCACGGGGAGGTCGGGTGACCACCGCCAGATGTACGACCTTCACCACCGCCCATTGGGTGATCTACAGGATTCATCGCAACACCGCGGACTCGGGGACGACGCCCCTTCCAACGGTTGCGACCAGCTTTGCCGATTACCTGTTTCTGATGATCAGTATTGCCCACGGTGCCAATAGTGGCGCGGCAATTGGCATTAATGAGGCGCACTTCACCGCTAGGCATCTTGAGGGTTGCATACTTGCCTTCGGTGTTAATCAGGCGAAGTCCTGCGCCGGCGGAGCGACCAAGTTGCGCCCCGCGACCAGGCTGAAGCTCAACCGCATGAACTGTTGTGCCTGGAGGAAGGAGCCTCAATGGCATGGAGTTACCGGTGTCATAATCAACTTGATTATTGGAACTCACAATGGTGGTGCCAGATTCAAGACCACGAGGCGCAAGAATATAGCGCTGCTCTCCGTCTTCGTAGGTAAGGAGAGCAATATGGGCCGAACGGTTGGGATCATATTCAATACGCTCTACTTTCGCAGGAATATCGATTTTGTTACGTTTAAAATCAACCTGACGATAAAGTCGTTTGTGTCCCCCACCCCGGCGACGAGAGGTTATACGACCGTAGCAATTACGGCCCTTCGCTCGGTGCTTAGATTTGGTAAGTGATTTTACGGGTTGATTTGTTGTCAACCCGGTGCGGTTGCTTTGGAGAAAGCGCTGACCGGGAGTGATGGGTCTGGACTTTACTATGGGCATTTTAAGAAAGTTGCTTCGAAACTAGAAAGGGATTAGACGAGATCAATTTTGCCTTTGGCAAGGGTTACTATAGCTCGCTTGGTGGTAGCGGTGCGACCTCCTCCGCGCATACCTCGCATGCGGTTCGACTTACCTTTGCCTTTACGAACCAAAATATTGACCTTGCCAACTTCAACATCGTTAAAGTGCTGTTCGACGGCATTGCGCACTTGGGTCCGATTAGCCGTCTTATTCACGATAAAGGTGTATTTATTGAAAGAAGCTTGATCGGTTGCCTTCTCAGTTAGGCTGTATTCAAGAATGATGTCGCGGGGATTCATTGTAGGAAAAAGTGTTACTTAGCGCGTTTGAGGATTTGTTCTAAGCCCTTCTCGCTTATGATTATGCGATCGTGGTGGACAAGATCCAATGCATTTACATCGCTTGATCGGGTCACGCTAAGACGAGGAATGTTACGGCAAGCAAGCAATGCATCTCGGGAAAACTCGTCACCAAGCATCAGGACTTTGCCCTCGGGTGCAACCTTGGAGAGGATTCCACTCACAATGCGAGTCTTAGGTTCGGCAACAACCCAATCCTCGATTAGGTCTATAGCTCCATTATTAGCTTGTTCGTAGAGAGCACGCTGAAGGGCTAAACGACGAGTCTTTTGGTTGATCTGCTGACTGTAATCGCGGGGTTTAGGGCCAAAGGCAACACCTCCTCCGCGCATGATGGGCGTGCGACGATTGCCACGACGGGCCATACCTGTACCCTTTTGACGGAATGCCTTCTTGCCTGTACCGCTAACTTCAGCGCGAGTTTTTGTAGAGGCATTACCTTGGCGAGCATTCGCTTGATGAGCGAGTATGACTTGTCGCAAGGCAGGGATACCGCGTTCGCCTTCAAGCACAGGAAAGTCCGAGACTTCTTTGTCTTGGCTACTATCGCCGGAAGTGTTGTAGAGCTTAAATTTCATCGGGATATGCAAATGGGATTACGCTACTTACGGGTCTTTATCGCTGGTCGGACTGTGACAATCCCACCCTTGGGACCGGGGAAACTACCTTCGACCAGAAGCAGATTACGATCCTTATCGATACGAACTACGCGTAGACTTTGGGCTGTACGACGCTTGTCGCCCATATGCCCAGGCATTTTGGTATTCTTGATAACGCGACCAGGCCATTGGCACATACCATAAGACCCACCACGTCGGTGAAACATTGATCCATGAGAAGCGGGACCACCTGCGTAGCCGTGACGCTTAACAACTCCTTGGAACCCTCTCCCTTTAACAGTTCCAATGACATCTACCTTCTCGATGCCTTCGAAACTATCAACAGTCAGACTCTGGCCCACCTCATACTGATCAGGGCTATCAGTGCGAAACTCTTGCAAGCGGGCAACTGGTCCAACACCAGCCTTCTTGAGATGGCCCATAACAGGCTTTGGAACACGATGCTCCTTTTGCTCACCATGACCAATCTGAACGGCATTGTAGCCGTCGGTGTCTTGGGTTTTGACCTGAACAACTGGGCATGGTCCCACTTCAACGACAGTTACAACGACTACGTTGCTGTCCTCATCGTAGATCTGGGTCATGCCGACCTTCTTGCCTAGTAATTCAAATGACATTGTTCGTTGGGGCTATAAACTAGACGCTTATGTCGATATTTACGCCTGCAGGGAGGTTGAGCTTTTTCAATTCGTCCACTGTATTAGCCGTTGGCTCGAGAATATCGATCAGGCGTTTGTGGGTGCGTATTTCAAATTGGTCCATCGACTTCTTGTCTACATGCACCGACCGGTTTACAGTGAGCTTTTCAATACGAGTAGGAATGGGAACAGGGCCCGAAACTCGGGCGCCGGACCGCTTAGCCGTTTCGACGATGTCCTTTGAGGACTGGTCAACGGATCGATAATCAAAGCCTTTGAGCTTAATACGTATTCGGGTATTGGACATGGCGTTTGCAGTCAGGTTCGAGCAGGAGCGCGTGCTGAGGTTTTAACAATATCCTCAACGAGACTTTGTGGTACTTGTTCAAAGTGCGAGGGTTCCATGGAGTAATCGGCACGACCCTTAGAAAGGGAGCGCATATCTGTAGAGTAGCCAAACATGGTTTCGAGTGGGACAAAAGCATTAATCATGCATAATGTACCTTTGGTTTCCATCCCTTGGATTTGGCCGCGGCGGCGATTCAGATCGCCCATGAGGTCGCCTTGGTACTCTTCCGGAGTACTAACCTCGACCTTCATGATAGGCTCAAGTAAGACTGGTTGGGCTTTTGCCATAGCATCCTTGAAAGCGAAGATACCCGCCATTTTAAAAGCCATTTCCGATGAATCGACCTCATGAAACGAGCCGTCATAGAGTTCGACCTTAAAATCAATAACAGGGTAGCCAGCGATGACTCCATTCTGAGAAGCTTCTTTGATGCCGTCGAAAGTGGGCTTGATGTACTCCCGCGGAATCACACCACCAACAATCTTGTCCTCTAGATCGACACCCTTTCCTGTTTCATTAGGAGCAAGTCGGATGCAAGCGTGACCATATTGGCCGCGTCCACCACTTTGACGAACAAACTTACCTTCTCCATCAGAATTGGTTTTGATGGTTTCTCGATAAGCAATCTGGGGACGTCCAGCTTCAGCTTCGACCTTGAACTCCCGAAACAGACGGTCACGGATAATTTCGAGGTGAAGTTCACCCATCCCTGCGATTATGGTCTGACCAGTCTCTTCGTTGCTTGAAACTTGGAATGTAGGGTCCTCTTCAGAAAGTCGCTGAAGCCCAATGGACA
>CAJWWL010000184.1 GCA_913048125.1 uncultured Opitutia bacterium
CCGCGATCGCTCCCGACCGGCCGGCCAGCATGCCTCCCAGTCGCCACACCGCGGCGAGGATCAGGAGCGACGTGGCGAACGGGAGCAGGCGCCAGCTCCACACCTGGGCCGGCAGGACCTCGGTTATTTCAACGATGGCTTTAACATCTCGACAGAGGCATCGAATATCACTGACTCTGCCAGTCTAACCAATTTCCTCGGCAACTTTAATGTTTTAGATTCTCAATCTTTCTCCTCTGCCACTGCCGCTGGTTTTTTTGGTGCAGGTAACCCTAATGTTTCCGAGCAAGGAGTTGGCAAGGATTCATATATCATGACCCTTGGCGGAATTGAGTCATGGGCGAACGGAGGAAGTGCAAGCGAAATTGGACTTTTTCGAGATTCCTCTTTTGGTACGATTCCGGCGGGTGCCGAGCCTACTCCCGCTGATTATAACATTAAGAGCGTCTCTTATGATGCTGTCATACTCGGAAAAGAGTACTTAGGCGAAGCACTTACTGGTGCTTTTGCAGGTGTCACAGGCAATATCTATGCATCACAAGCTATTGGTCAGGCAGTTCCTGAACCATCCACCTACGCCCTTTTCCTAGGTATCTTCTCTATTGGGTTTGTTTATTGGCGTAAGCGTACAGCTAAAATAGCCTCGCAAGAATAACCCAATCTTCGCTTTAGAGCATTGAAAGTTTTTCTCAACTAAAAGGCTGCTACTACTGCAGCCTTTTATATTAGCCACACACTTCATTTCGTCCTAATGAAACTTAGCGTAAAGAATCACTTAGGTTTAATAGCCTTTGTAATTGCTTCTTCGCTAAGTGCTCAGCCGACACAGAAATCGTTGCTCGAGCTTGAATATGGTACCTATTTTGAGGGTACAGGTGGCTCTCTCTTCACCTCTGCTGACGAAACCAAGTTCAACACAAGCACCAACGTAGGGCTATTGCTTATTGGCTACTTCAACACTAGCTACAACATCGAACAGGAAGCTCAGAATTGGGGAGCCCCAACCTTCAAGCAGGACATGCTCAACAACTTTAATGTCCTTTCCTCAGGTTCGGACTGGAGTACTGGCGCTGACGGTTACCAGCTCAGCATGGGGGACATTGTGGACTACAACAATCCTCTCGGGCAGGGCGGCGAGGTTAAAGCCTATCTAATGACAATTTCTGGAGTCACCAAATTTGATGAAGCCTACGCAGAGGATATCAAGGAATTTGGTATCTACCACGATTCCAAATGGGCATATATACCAGATGGTGGATTCTTTCCTGTGGAGTTTTCAGCTAAAGCCCGCGATCTCAATAATAACCCAGGCGACAACCGTGGAGTTGGCTACCGTAGCGTCATCCTCGGCGCAGAACTCGCAGGCGAAGGACTTGGACTTGGTAACGCCTATGCAGCCTAGTTGATACCTGAGCCTTCAACCTACGCTCTATTCTTTGGTCTGGGTGCCTTAGGTTTTGTATGGTGGCGTCGCCGCGGTAAAGCGGCATCTGAGCAGAGCTAATTTGCTGGATGGAGCCCTCCCGTCATGACACCGGTTCAGGCTCTCCTCCCATAGATCCCAACTATTTCAATTTTGTAATGGGGCACCTGCCTCCTCGGAAGACTCCATCTAATGTTGGAGATTGGACCTTGAGGGTGGTTCATTTTCCCGAGTCGTCCCCAGAGTCTGCATGGGATATCCATTATCAAAACGGAGTCGGCGAGATCCACCAGATACGCTTTCAGCAGTCTGCAAAAAATTTCTTTCAGGCTGAACCTTCAAAGCAGGTAGTTACTGAGCGTGGACAGGCAAAATTAGTCGAAAATGAGCCACTTGTCCTGGAGGTACAGAATGGGCTTTGCTTAGATTGCCACAACTTTCAAGACACTCAACCTGGTGGCGATTATTACGTCTTGAATTTTCAATACGGTAAAGAGGTGCACTCAGCTTACGCAAGTAATCCTCGTCGTTCATCCATGGAGGATGCGGAGCCTTGGCAGCGTTTACTTACTCGTCTAGTGGGCAGTTCACTTCTCGTGCAACGCAAGGTGCACTTAGGGTAAGCTTTAATAGAGTGTTTTTATGCTTTATTAAGCCCAGTCTTAATTAATTTGGCAGATCCTGTCAGTAATTGTACTACAGTGCGTTTTCATCCTAGAATGAAGTTTGGAATGCTTAAGCTCGGTGCATTTTTTGCCTTCTCTTTGGCCATATTGCTATCTGCTAGTTTTGTCTTTGCTACAGAGAAGGATTTGTTCTTTTCCGTTGAGCCAGGTACGCGCCGGGTAAAAATTGAAACACTTGATGATTCAACTGGCGAGTGGTCTACGCATCGCATGCTGCACCTTCCTGGTCGGGCCTCTCAGGTTAAACTGCGGTTGCCTCAAGATGTCTTACAAAACTTCCGAGTCCTTGCCTCTGATAGTGACCCTTTCCCTTTCGCCTACTACAAGGGTCGCAAAGCTTTTCGTTTAGGGGGTAAGAAGATCTGGGAGACCAAGCATGACTGGTCTAAGTTTGACGCAGGTATCGGTAGGAGCGGTTTAGAGGCGGTATCTATGGATACCACCGCGACAACACCTGAAGCATCTGAGGATACACAGGAGGATAACGATTCGGCGACAAATCCACAGGCTGTGGAATCAGATATCTGGAAAATCGAGGGAAACACACTCTATTTCTTCAACCAAAACCGTGGCCTACAGATTTATGACCTGACCACTCCATGGAAACCTGAGCGCTTGGCGTACCTTCGTATGCCGGCTCTCGGGGAGCAAATGTACGTTTTGGATGACCAGAGGGTGGTCCTCCTACTGCGTAGACCAAGGGAACTCGAGGCTGTGGTTCCTGGAGACAAGACCACTTTATCCAATTCCGAAGTTGTTGTTGTTGATTGGTCTAAAGGAGCTGCAGAGGTGCTTTCTAGGACATCTTTGCCAGGCAAGTATCTGGAAAGCCGTATGGTGGGTAGAAGGCTGTATGCAGTCTGCAATAGTGGGGGATATTCTCTCGGTGGTAGTTGGAGATTTTTAGATTGGGAATCTTCTTTGAGTGATCCTTCTTTGAAGGTTTTGCAGGAATCGGCACCCGCCTACCTCAGCACGCTGGACTTAACCTTTCCTGCTGCTCCAGTCATTGTCGATGAGAAGCCTTTGCCCACCCGAGCTCGGGAAGTTGCTGCTACAGGTACACATTTCCTAGTCGTCCGTGATATAGAAGACGATTGGTACAGTTCGCGAGACCTAGTAGATGTTTTTCGGATCTACGATGATTTGCCTCCTGAACAACTAGGTACGGCCCAAGCTGGTGGGAGAATCAAAGACAAATTTAAGATGCAGGTGTACGATGGGACTCTGACCACCGTGTCCCAAGCCTATGGAGAAAGATGGAACTGGCGTTCCCGGCACACCTTAGTTGAGACCTTCAAGCTTCCTGTAGATGGGGAACTGCTTGATACTCCTTTGGATTCGGTGTCGCTAGCTAAGAACGAAACCCTTCGCGCCACACGTTTCGACGGTTTCAAGCTGTATGTAGTGACCTTCCTTCAAATCGATCCCCTTTTCGTGGTCGACCTAGTAGATCCCCAAAATATTCAGGTCCACGGCGAACTGGAGATTCCGGGTTGGTCCACCTATCTGATTCCACGAGGAG
The DNA here is from genome assembly GCA_913048125.1 of uncultured Opitutia bacterium. Lineage (GTDB taxonomy): Bacteria > Verrucomicrobiota > Verrucomicrobiia > Opitutales > JABJCN01 > JABJCN01. The sequence goes on from CAJWWL010000184.1 coordinate 3,635, forward strand.
ACCGGCTTCTGTCGGTGGGAGTGGAGAACACTCAGGTCGCGGTTTCCATCTTTGATGTATCTGACCCCGGAAATCCGACCATGGCCGATCGTATCTTCCTCGGCGAACCCGGTCAATATACACGGAGTGAAGCAAACTGGGATGAAAAAGCAGTAGGTTACTTTCCGGAAGAGGATGTGCTGCTTGTACCCTATGAGACTTGGGATTGGGACTGGGATACGGGCCGAAATAGTTACAATACAGCCATCCAGAAGATTGAGATTGTGGGTGATGACCTACGCAAAGCCGGTCAAGTTTCTCACGAAGTTCGTGCTCGTAGAGCCACGATGCTGGGTAGCTTACTTGCTTCCATTTCTGGTGAGGAACTTCTTGTCGCAGACCTACGTGATCCAGATAAGTCCTCCATCATTGCCCGTGAGCAACTTTCTTGGCCCGTACACGAGGTCTATCGTATTGGAGACTATCAGCTGGAGTTGGAAAAATCCTATCAGTCTGATAAGCCATCCGTTCTTCGCTTAATCGACAGTAGCCAACCAGAGACAGTTGTGCAGCAACTTTCTCTGCCTGAGGGAGTCTTAATGGATACAACTTGGCAGGCTAGTGATTCCCGGTTGGTTTGTCTGGTCAGAAACTCTCAGTCTAACTATGTTTACTATGACAACAGCTTGCAGGGCCCTGTTGGACTAGACGATAACCGGAGCTTCATCGTTGCAAACATTGATTGTAGTATTCCGGGGCAGGTCAGCTTGATAAATACTACCGAGATAGATCTAAGTGAAAATCTCTGGACGATCGATAGTCTCGATTTCTTTTACGAGGGCTCTGGTTGGTTGGGTGTTTGTGTAAAGGGCCATCCTCCTCTAGCGCTTACAACTTCTCAGTGGAGCGAAGATTGGCTGTACTATGAGACTAAGCTGGCCCAAATGCTTCTTTCTTTGGAAATCCTTCCTGACGGCAGCATAGAGACCCTTTCTAGTGCAATTGATTTTTCACTGCCTCAACAATACACTACCAAAGAGGGTCTCGTTCTAGCTGAGGACCGATGGCTTTTCTCGCAGGACATAGATTCTCAGCTCAGGGTCTATGACTTTGAGAAACCACAAGCTCCCCGCCTTCTCTCAACACTGGAGATTCCTAGCCATCTGCAGTTGGTCGGTGCCAATCAAGTGTTTGAAGGCTCTGCAGCCCTTTATTTTACAACCAGTAACTACCATCACTGGCGGTTCGATATTGCAGTTGAACCTTCTTATGGCGATATGATCTGGCCCAACCAAAGATCTTCTGAACTGTTTGCTGCCCTCTACGATGGAGCGGAGCTTTACTTTCTTGATGATTCACTTTCGGACCTCGACTTTGAATCTGCGATATGGGGCTCGGACCACATCCTGCTCAAACAAGAAGCGCACACACCTTACTATTACTATCCGCTTGAAGTCAGTGAAAAGATTGATTCGAGCACAGTTGGGCAGTATCAGCTCGATTCCCAAGGCAAGTTTACAAAAATCGCTGAGTGGGAGTTTCCTGGAAACGCTTCGAATGGAAGTCTAAAACTTGAGGAAAATAAGATTTTTGTCTGGGACCATACCTTTCTTCAATGGGCAGATATGGCTGAAGCTGGTTCAGTTCCTCAATGGAGATTGCTCCCGCAGGGGCCCTTCATGGATTTCCATCGAGCATGGTATGAGCCTGGCAAAGGGTTCTATGTACCCGTAAACCAGTATGGCGTTGAGTTTGTTCCCATTGAAGATTCGATCCGTGGGCAGCTTAATAGAAGGTCAGGAACTTCAACGGCTGAGGCATGGACCGAAATACCCAAGCTTGATTTACAGATTCAGGAAATATCTGATATCGCTGGCCCCACGATTCCTGACGACGAAGATTGGACCTTCCAGCCAATACTGAGTTATCTGGAGCTGGGTCAAGCTGTAGAGATTAAAGACGGACAGGAGGGTTGGTACGAACTCGGTCAATTCGGCCGTTATTATACAGAATACCATCCTTGGGTCTACCATGAGAATCTAGGATGGCTCTATTTGGATGAATCAGGAGAGCAGGATGGCTTTTGGTCTTGGCGGACTAGTGGAGGCCAAGGCTGGTTATGGACTTCTGCGGAGACTTATCCATTTTGCTTCTCTGCCGTGACTGATTCTTGGGTCTATTTCTACGAGATTCCTGGCATTGGCCTTTGGCGATATGATTTTGCTAGCAATAGCTGGCTTGTGGACTAATTTGCAGGTTTTTCCTTGGCTCAAACGACAAATGCCGTAGCTCTCAAAGCATGGGAAAGGCACATGCGCATCTTGCCTCTGCAGAGGTGTTGATCGTTGAAGACGAGCCGCTCCTTCGGAAGCGTTTGGCTGCAAGTCTTCAAGGCTACGGGGCAGAAGTTACTACAGCGGACTCTTTGGAAGAGGCGCGAAACTGCTTGGAATCTTTGTTCTTTGATTTTGCCCTGACGGATGTACACCTCCCTGATGGTCTCGGCTTAGATCTCCTTCGCGCTGGAGATTTTGCGCCTGATACCGCAGTGGTGATTATGACGGCAGAAGGGGGGGTCGAAACTGCGGTTGAAGCCATGCGTCTGGGTGCGGCAGACTATCTCACAAAGCCTTTTGATCCAGGCGAGCTACCTCTAATACTTGGCGCTTGTCGCAAGGCTCGTCAGGCAGATAGGCTTGAGCAGCACCGTCGCAAGCAGGAGAAAGAATCGAGAAACTTTTATTTCGGAGAAGGTCTATCTGCTCTGGAAAAGCAGATAGAAAAAATACGAGAGGCAGACAGCCGCTTGTTGGATAGACCACCACCCATCTTGATCGAGGGCGAGACAGGAACAGGAAAAAGTACATTAGCTCGACTCATTCACGACGGAGGTCCCAGAGCTGATGGTCCCTTTGTAGAGCTTAACTGCTCCGCTCTTCCTGAAAATCTTGCTGAAAGTGAGCTCTTCGGACATGAGCGCGGGGCTTTTACGGATGCTCGTACTGCACGTATGGGGCTATTTGAGGCAGCCTCGGGAGGCTCCTTGTTTCTAGATGAGATTCCTAGCCTTTCTTTGACGATTCAGGCTAAGGTTCTTACTGCCTTGGAGACTGGCCGTATCCGGCGAGTTGGTGGAAATAAAGAAATTGAAGTCGATGCGCGACTGATCACTGCCACCAACATAGACCTACAACAGGCTATCCGTGAGGGTACTTTTCGGCAGGATCTTTACCATCGCCTTGATCTTTTACAAATCTGCATTCCTCCTTTACGCGAAAGACCACAAGACATCTCGGGGTTAACTGATTTTTTACTTCAAGGAATTCTCCGGCGATACCGAATGAAAAATATTCGTCCATCCCAGGATGGTCTCAAGCGCCTTTCGCAATATCCTTGGCCGGGCAACGTCCGTGAGCTAGCTCATGAACTGGAGCGAGCGATTGTTTTAGCTGATGGGGAAGAGCTGGATTTTTCCCAACTGCAGCCCGGGGCAGGGGAGTTTCCAAGCGCTGGAACACCTGAGGCCGATTCTAGTGAATGGCTCAATCCGAACTGGATCTTTCCGGCGGAAGGCGAGTTTGATTTAGAAGTAGCCATAAACCGACTCATCCAAAAGGCGATTGAGCAGGCTGGAGGAAATATTTCTGGAGCCGCGCGATTGCTCGGTGTGCCAAGAGACTACGTACGTTATCGTCTCCAAAAGGATTGAGTTCTAATTT
>CAJWWL010000185.1 GCA_913048125.1 uncultured Opitutia bacterium
CTTCTATGATTTGGGAGCGCACAAGACCTCCGAGAGTCTCAATGGTAAAAGGCTCGTCCTTGACTTGACCGGTGTCCCAAAGGTACAGAGAAAAGATGCGAAGGCCGTTACCGCTTTTTTCTGCCTCGCTTCCATCGGGATTGAAAATGCGGAGCCCAAACTGTGCCTTCTCAGAGGGAAGGGGACCGAGAAGAATACCATCAGAGCCCAGTCCAAAATTACGATGGCAAATTAGCCGAATTTCCTCCTCAGAGAGGTTTCCTTCAATTTGGTCGTGGGGAAGAACCAAATAGTCGTTCCCTAACGCATGGTATTTTTCGAATTCCATAGTGTATTATCAAATAATTTAGCGATATAGCGGTTGAAGTAGACATCCAGGATAATTTTATAACCGCCAACGACTGCGCATCTCACGTAGTTGGCAGGCTTCCTGGATTAGACTTCTCAATACTGCAGGACGGATAGCTTGTTTAGGGTCATCCCCAATGCCCTTGCGTGGGTTGATATGAGTCTCAATGCAAAGTCCATCTGCTCCATAAGCCACTGCAGCCATCGAGCAGGCAGGGACATATGCTGCACGTCCAACGGAATGTGAGGGGTCTACAACGACAGGCGCCCAGGTCTTCTGCTTAATGAGTGGTGTGATGGCTTCATCTGGGTGACTCCTAAATTCGTCCAGGGCTGGTAACGTACCTCGAGGGCAGAGTAAGATATTAGGATTGCCATTGGCGGCAAGGTACTCTGCGCAAGCAAGGAATTCGTTGACCTCCGCCATGTGGCGACCTCGCTTCAGTAGTATTATGGTACCATTTTCGGCAGTCTGTTCGCCAATTGCTTTGAGGAGACTGTAATTCAGGGCGTTGCGTGTGCCGACTTGAATCATATCGACTCTAGCCTCGACAGCCAAATGAAGCTGATGCTCATCCATGACCTCTATGTCGATGGGTAGCCCAGTCCTTGCGCGGGCTTCTAAGATGACCTCAAGTGCACGATCATCCCCTTGGTAGCTGTATGGCATTGTTCTAGGCTTCCATACGCCGCCCCGCAGAACATGAGCTCCTGCCTCTTTAACAGCCTCTGCAGTTTCTAGAAATAATCCCGGTTGCTTTGGGTCGATGGTGCATTGTCCTGCGATGACTAAGAGTTGCCTTCCCAGAGTGACACCACCAATACTGATTTCATTGGCCGCCAAGGCTCCACGACGATCCATTAGCTTGAAGGGGGCGTCGATTCCTTCTACGCGGTCGATATACTCCAATCCTGAAAGACGATTTATTAGTAATTCCCTTCGTTCTTCGCCGAGAATAGCGTAAATATTTCGGTTTGCTCCGACCACTGTTCCAATTTCACAGTCGAACTCTGCAGCAATTCTTCGAATTTCTGCGACTTGAGAATCAGTCAACTTGCGCGCTTTGGGAATAATCATGTTTAGGGAGAGATTTTCTTGAAGGTAGATCGCCTCTGATAATTTGCAAACGGGAAACTGCAGATCGATTTAGTGCAATACCTTCTCGAATTCCTCTGGTTGATGGGACTTTGCACTAAATAACTCATTTGAGCCTGGTATTTGAAATTGAATGCGATGGGCATGTAGAAAAAGGCGTTTCTGGCCAGTTGATTTTTGGAATCTTCTATTGAAGCCAAAATCCCCATAGTTCCGATCCCCTACTATTGGCAGCCTATGAAGGGCAGCCTGAACGCGAAGTTGGTGTGTGCGACCCGTTCTGGGTGTGAGTTTAAGCATAGCTATTAGACTTTCATTTCGGCTGGTTCTGAGGACTTCGAACATTGTCCTTGCAGGTATGCCGCCTCCACCTCTGGAAACTCTCAAATTTCCTTTTTGGCGTCCGCGTGCAATGTTGTCCTCCCAGTCGCCTTTTTTGGTCGTTGGGATTCCTTTCACGATCGCAAGGTACTCCTTCTCGACGCGTTTTTGACGGAAGAGTTCATTAACTGCTATTGAGATTTTGTTACCTAGGCTGGCCAGTACTATACCAGATGTAGGGGAGTCCAAGCGGTTATTGAGGTGGAGGATGCCTTCGCTCCAAATATATGTTTCGGACTTGGGGTCATATTCTGCGGCGAGTAGGGAGTTGTGGGCTATTCCTGGCTTGTTAGGGTGGGTGAGTAGTCCTGCCGGCTTTTCAATAGCGAGGATGCCGCAGGGATGTTCTTCGATGACGCGTGCTTCTGGGTGCAGGGGTAGGCTCATGGGATCGATGAGAATGTAAACCTTCAGGATTATCCTTCACCAAATTATCGGTAACGGAATCTTATATTCACATCAGTGCGTGCACCAAAGGTGTTCACCATGTCAGCAGTCCACTTTCCAAATGGAGCACGAGATGCAATTGCGTCTTTGCATAGCACGGATGCTAGCTTGCCGGCGCTTGTTTCGATAATCTTAAGGCTCTCTACCTCTCCCTGATTATTCAGGATAAACCTAACATGAACGGTGCTGGCTAATTCGGTATCTAAACGAGCATTATAAGCGAGTTTGTGCCACTGTAGAGATATTGCGGCTATCATACGCTGGGTATATTCTCCAAACTCACTCCACTTTGCATCGATTGCAAGAGTTCCTGTGCGAGCCGCAGAAGTCTTTGTGTCACGGAGTGGACCAGGAACCACGCTTGCTGGAAGTTTGGGGCGGGGTAGAGGTCGCCTTGGCTCTACTTTACGTGGCGTCAATTCTTCAATACTTGTAGACCTTGGGTCAGGTCGGGTGGGTAAGGTTAATGGTATTGTGGTGTTTCGTGTAGGCTTGGTAGTCTCAAATTTGTTCTGCAGGATTGAGGCTACACCTTCTCCAGGTCCTTTTTCGATTGTTTCCGGCGCGCTAGGTGGTGGCAGGGGTGCAGAAGACTTTTTTTCGTCTTCTCCCTCCGTTTCCTTTGATTTGTTGGGAAGCGAGGGTGTATTCAGCGAGAAAATGCCAGATTCTGGTTTTGGTGCCTTTTCTGCGATATGCCCTTGGATAATCTTTTGGGAGTCCGGAGTTTCGCCTTCGACTTTGGGGGCGTCCTCAGGTAAGTCAGGTTCGAGTTCCTCTTGTGCAGACTGTTGGTTTCGATCAGATTCATTCTGGGTCTGGTCTGGTTCGTTTTCTGGCGCTTCAGGGTTTGTCTCTACAAATCGGGGCTTTTCAGGTTCGGGAGTTTCTTTTGCGAGATCTTCTGGCTTATCTTCTTTCGTCGAGAAAGCCCAGCTAACCTCTAGTTCATCCGTATCCGATAGATCGCTACCGAAAAGGAAGCCTGGTACTGGCAGCTTTCCCATTCCTACGTGCGCACCGATGCTGATAAAAAAGGCGGCCAACAGCACGATTGTGTAAACTGTGTCCAATCCGTAGCAGTTTCGAAGTAACTGAAACTCCCTGTGCTTCAACTTAGGCATTCTATTAATCCACCATTTCAGGAACGGAAAGTTTTGTCAAAGCCCAGAGAAATTAGCTTTTCAGTGACTAATTCAATAGGCAGGCCTATAATACTTGAAAGAGGTTCTTCGTAGCTTTCGATAATCAGCTCTCCTTTTTCCTGAATGGCATAGCCGCCAGCTTTGTCGAGGGTGTAAACCTGGTCCAGATATTCATTTATTACTGCTTCGTCCAATTTCTTAAACTGGACTCGGTTGGATATGCTGAGGTCTAAATCAACGCTACCCTCAGTATACAAAATTTTGACCGCAGTGTGGACTTCATGGGCACGACCAGACAAATGCCTCAGCATCTCTTTTGCTTCTGGCATGCTAGTGGGCTTATTCAGAATTTCTTCATCAATAGCCACCGTAGTGTCAGAGCCCAGCACAAGTGCCTTCGGTTGTTTTGCCGATACGGCTTTTGCCTTACGACTTGCATTCTCATATACAAGTTCAGCTGGCGGCAACCCAGTTTCAATCTCTTCGACATTTGGAGGCTGTACACTAAATCTCCAGCCAGCATCTGTCAGAAGCTTTAGGCGACGGGGTGAGCCCGAAGCTAGTAGGAATTCGTTAGGCGTCTTCAATACCTAACTGCTTAGGCAGTCTTGTGCCTTGGAGCAATTCAAGTTTTTAGAATTATCCTTCGAAAATGTAGCGAGAGCACATAGATGTAGAGAGCTAGCACACAATGAAACGAAACTGGAATAATATCGCCGAGCCAACGCATGTCTGGGTATAAATACATCGTAAGTGCGTAACGTACAATCATTGCCAGAAAATACACTAAACTGGAGAATTTGAGAAAACGGCCCAGCGACGGACGTGGGGTGGTCAGCGGTCCACTTTGCATCCAAAGTTGAAGAAATACCACCAACTGAAAGATCAATATGCAGACCTGAGCAGGAAGTAGCAAAGAATATGGAATCAAACCAGATTGCCATTCTTCTGCTGGCGGTAGAAATTCGGGGCTGTCCAGTACTACCCATAGTTGACCGATAACGCGGCAGAAAAACGCGAGAGCTAGAATCCCTAAAATGATGGCATGTTGTTTCATGACTGGCTTAGCAATAAGACTGCCTTTTGATGAATCAGTACTTGCCTGTATAGTTGATACATGCAGAAAGCAATACTCCCTAATCTATGAACATCGGTTTGGCTCAGATCAATACTACGGTGGGGGATATGCCAGGCAACCTCCAGAAGGTTGTCGATGCATATCATAATCTTGCTGCTGAGGGTGCGGATTTAATCCTTTACCCAGAGCTTGTGTTATGCGGATACCCTCCGAGAGACTTGCTCCTGAAGGGGCGTTTTGTGGAAGATATAGAGACTTCCCTGCAAAGCTTTGCGTTACAGACAGGAGCCGTACCGGCGTTGGTTGGTTTTGTAGAACGTAATACCAATACCAAAGGTCGCTCATATTTTAACTCCGTGGCCCTCTGCTGCGAGGGTAAGTGGGAAGTCGTTGCACGTAAGTGTTTGCTCCCTACCTACGATGTTTTTGATGAAGCCCGCTACTTCGAACCTGCTGACTCTCCAGGTGTTATCGAGTTGGGCGGAAGCCGTATTGGGGTCACTATATGTGAGGACATTTGGAACCAGCCCAATGTATCTGGATTGCAACGCTACTCATCGGATCCTATACAATATTTATCCCGACAAAATCTCGACTTACTCGTTAATCTATCGGCGAGTCCGTGGCATGTCGGCAAGGAGTTTGATCGGATAGAGCTTCTCCGCAAGGCCGCTAACGCGTGTAATTGCACTGTCGCATACTGTAATGCCGTTGGCGGTAACGATGAGTTGATATTCGATGGGAATAGCGTTGTTTTAAATTCGGAAGGAGTGATTTTGTTTAAATGCACTGGGTTCGCTGAAGATATTAAGCTAGCCACCTCCAAGAGCGATTTCTCCAATAAGCTGCAGGAGGACAACTTAGAAAATATCCGCCGCGCTCTAGTTCTTGGTCTGCGTGATTATGCCGACAAGAGTGGTTTTCGCAAGGCACTGCTCGGTCTCAGTGGCGGTATCGATTCTGCACTTACCGCTGCTATCGCTGCAGAGGCTCTCGGGGCTGAGAACGTAACTGGTGTGAGCCTTCCCTCTAAAATCTCCAGTCAGCACAGTAAGGACGACGCCCATGAGCTCGCCTGTAACCTCGGGATCGAGTACCACGTCCTAGGCATATCCGAAGTCGTTGCTGCCGCCCAATTCACCCTTGCCAAACCTTTTGAAGGCCTCGAGCCAGATGTTACAGAAGAGAACTTGCAGGCGCGCGCCCGTGGACTTCTTCTCATGGCTCTATCTAATAAACACGGAGCTCTTTTACTCACAACTGGAAATAAGAGTGAGCTAGCTGTAGGCTATTGTACTTTGTATGGCGACATGTGCGGAGGACTTGCAGTGATCTCCGATTTACCCAAATGCCTAGTCTTTGATCTCGCTCGGCATTACAACCGAGAACGAGAAGTTATTCCCCTAAACACGATTGAGAAGCCTCCTTCTGCTGAACTTCGTCCTGACCAGAAGGATGAAGATTCCCTCCCCCCATATCCTATCTTGGATGAGATCTTAGAAAGATATGTTGAGAAAGGGCAATCCTCTCAGGAAATCATTGAAGCGGGATTTGAAGCCGCCATAGTCTGTGAAATAATCCGGAAGGTCGATCTTAACGAATACAAGCGAAAACAAGCTGCGCCTGGTTTAAAGATTACACCGCTTGCCTTTGGAATCGGGCGTCGTATGCCTATCGTTCAGAAGTTTCAGTCACAATCCTCTTAGAGGCTTATCTTTGGTCTACAAATTGTAATTTCTAGCATTCATTAAATGAGTAATTCTTCCACCCAACTTTTCGAACAAGCTCTCAAACTGATGCCAGGCGGTGTTAACTCGCCCGTGCGGGCTTTCCGCTCCGTTGGAGGCACTCCTTTCTTTACCGAACGCGCTGAAGGCTGTCGCTTGTATACTGCCGATGGAGATGCCCTCATTGACTATGTCTGCACTTGGGGACCGGCTATTCACGGACACAACCCTGCGCCTGTTCGCGAGGCTCTTGCTAAGGCGCTACACGCCGGAACTAGTTTTGGTACTCCCAATCCCCATGAGGTAGAGATGGCGCGTCGCTTAATAGAGATGGTGCCTTCCATCGAAAAAGTCCGAATGTGCAACAGCGGAACAGAGGCTACTATGTCCGCCATCCGTCTCGCCCGTGGTTATACTGGTAAAGATAAGATCATCAAGTTTGCTGGTTGTTATCATGGGCATGTAGACTCGCTTCTGGTAAAGGCAGGCTCTGGTGCACTCACATTTGGTAATCCTGATAGCGCTGGTATTCCAGATGCCTTTGCTCGGGAAACTCTTGTACTGCCGTTTAACAACGAAGCTGCGGTAAGGGAGGCTTTCGCAACTCATGGTTCGCATATTGCGGCTGTCATTCTCGAGCCTTATCCCGCAAACTGCGGTCTGATTCCTCCTTTAGACGGTTATCTTAAATTTCTACGTGAAATATGCACAGAGCAGGGCGCAGTTCTAATCTTTGATGAGGTTATGACTGGCTTTCGAATTGCTCCTGGAGGTGTACAAGAGAAAGAGGGTGTCATCCCTGACCTTACTGCTATGGGTAAAATTATTGGAGGCGGTTTACCTGTTGGTGCCTTTGGTGGACGGGCTGACATTATGGCATGCCTTGCACCTGAAGGTCCTGTTTATCAGGCTGGCACTCTTAGTGGTAACCCTCTCGCTATGGTAGCTGGTATTACCGCGCTAGAATTGCTTGAAGATCTCACTATCTACTCCAAACTAGATCTGGCTGGAAAGCGTATTGAACAAGCCCTTTCAGATGCTGCTCTTGGTAAAGGCTTGCCTCTGCAGGTACCTCAGCGTGGTTCCA
>CAJWWL010000186.1 GCA_913048125.1 uncultured Opitutia bacterium
GGAGAGCAGGTAAAAATTCTTCGGGATGGAGGTGGAGGTAAGGAGGGAGTCTAGCCCGCCGGTTTGGGTAAAGCCGACAAAGCCGTTGATGAACTTGATTGTCTGACCCGGGAAGTCCGCATAGTTCATCTTTAGCTGTTCGAAACGTTCGAGTACTGGTTCGATAAACACAGCGTTATACCTTTTTTCGAGGATGAGATTTCGAGTGTTGGAGCAGTGGATGCCGTCCCACGCACCAAACTCAACGGCCCACTTGTCAGTCTCGGGTAGTAATTCTAGGATTTTTTGCAGAATGCCGTCCTCACCGAACTGGGAGGTTTTGTCAGATTTGTGGTCGAGGAGCCAGTAGTTGGGCTTGGTCATTGTGAAGATTGGGTTCAGATGACGTCGGCGAAGGAGCGCTCGGTTTTACGGAAGTACGTCACGCCCAGCCATAGGAAGAAGGAGGTAGTAGCTAGAGAGAGATACAATCCGGGCAAGTACAAGGGGGAGGTTCCTCCTAGGATAGACCAGCGAAAGCCATCTATCACACCCACCATTGGATTAAGAGAGTAAAGCAATCTCCAATTTTCTGGAACAATGCTGCTACTGAAGCCCACCGGCGAGATGTAAAGTCCTATCTGCACGATGAAGGGGATGATATAGCGGACATCTCTGTATTTCACATTAAGTGCTGTCATAAGAAGGCCCGGTCCAAGAGCTGCGAGAAAAGCCAGCAGAGTGAAAGCAGGTAGGGCTAAGATTTTCCAAGTTGGTGCAAATTGGAAGATCGCCATCATTCCCGCTAAAAGGCCAAGCGCGATAGCAAAGTCAACTAGGCTTGTGATGACTGCGCTAGCTGGGACTACCAGTCTAGGGAAGTATACCTTTGATACAAGGTTTGCATTAACAACTAGACTATTGCTTGCTTCTGAAAGCGATGTGGCAAAAAACTGCCATGGTAGCATGGCTGCAAAGACTAGGATGGGATAGGGCGCTGTTCCATCTGAGGGTAGTTTGGCAAGTTTGTTGAAAACCACGACAAGAATTGCCATGGTTAGTAGTGGTCTGATGACTGCCCAAGCGATACCTATGAGCGTTTGCTTGTAGCGTACGAGAATATCTCGCCAAGCAAGGAAGTAGAACAGCTCTCGATATCTCCACAGGTCTTTCCAGTATTGGCGTTCGGAGTGTCCGGCCTCTATTACGAGTTTGGGCATCTGGTCTAGTTGAAGTTTGTAATATTAATGCTGATGGCTCCGCACTTGCAATGGAAAACGCTATCGGAGAAGAAGCCAGTAAGTGCTCAGTGCTATCGCGAGTAGAACTACAACGATTGTTAGTGTACGAGCATTGCTCGGTGTTATATTAAACGGCATTCAGATACAGTACGTATTATATTTAGTCTAAGCAGGGTTAAAATACAGACTTTTTACATTATTCAGCAAACTTGTACACTCGTTGCACGCGTTTTGTAATAGAGCAAAGACTTTCGTATGGAATGCTGTCAGAGAAGTCAGCGTACTGAGTTAAGCTTATGCTAGCATTACCATCTGTGCCTATGAGGGTTGCGATTTGTCCTGGTTTCACTTGGGCTACTTTAGTTACATCGACAATTGTTTGGTCCATCGTGACACGACCTAGAATCTTACATTTTTGACCGTTGATTAAGACGTAGGCTTTATTGCTTGAAGCGAGGGGGACCCCGTCTCCATATCCAGCAGTCAGAACAGCGATGATAGATTCCCTTCTAAGTATGTAGGTTTGTCCGTAACTGATACCCGTGCCACTGGGAAGCTTTTTGGTGAGACCTACTTGAGTTGAGAAGGTTAGGACTGGTTCGGTTTTTACCTTTGCCAGGACGGACTCATCAGAGGGTGGCACACCGAACTGAAGCAGGCCAACTCGTACTGCATTGACAGGGGAATTTCGGCCTGTGGACTCGAGGCTGCTACTACTATCTGCGTGGATGAGAAGAGGTTGCGTTCTTGCTGAGTAATTATGCCGAAAGTTAGCAGTAGTTTTGAGAAAAAGCTGTCTCTGTTGTTCGGTGAATTCTGAGTTATTGGGTGCGTCAGCGAAGTGTGTATAGAGGCCATCAACTCTTAGGTGCTCGAATGTCTGGACTGTTTCAAGAAGAGTGAAGGCCTCCTCGTGCCAAATACCTGCGCGACCCATACCCGTGTCAATTTTGATGTGTACCGGCAGAGTTGAACCACTTTGTTTAGCAAACTGATTGAAGCGTTGAGCTTCCTCCTGAGTTGAGAGAGTAGCGATTAGTTCGTATTCGAGCAACGCCTCTTCTTCACCAGGAAGAACAGGACTGAGTACCAGAATGGGCCATCCGCTTCCGATTTCACGAATTTGTGCACCTTCTGCGACGTTGGCCACAGCAAACATATCTGCCCCGCATTGCATTAGCCGTGAGACCACTGGCTGAATGCCATGCCCATAGGCATCAGCCTTTACAACGGCTACGTATTTGACTCCCTGAGGTAGTCCAGCCTTGATTCTGCGCAGATTGCGTTCGAGAGTAGCTAGGTCGATATCCGCCCAGCAACGGGCCTGTGGTGGTGGGCGCACTTCAAATTATTTATTTTCCAGTAGGATACAGTTACGTTGATTTGCTGTGGCGCTCTGGGGTCCATTTAGAAAAAGTGGGTGTGCCAGTGTCGAAGAATTCAGGTTTATCGACTGGATGAAAAATTTCATTATTCTGGAGGATCTCTGGAATATGTTTATGAAGAATTGGCATGGGCTGGAAATTATCAGGTAGATTACTCGCGAACTTACGTTGTTGCATGTGAAAAATGATTCCTCGCAACTTTGGAATGTCTTCGTCGGATAAAGTGTTTGGTTTGTCTTTGGAATATTGTTTTCCATTGTATTCAAGAGAATACCATAACCCCTTCCGATGTTGCGCAATTAGTGTAAAGTTTGTTGGATGATTGGGTTCTTCTGCGAGCAACGCAGTTTGGACTAGGAGACTGTTGCTGGTAAAAAGTTCAATTCTGGGTCGGAGAGCCTTCCATGTCTTCAAAGCCATTGCCGCGATACGTAGGCCAAGAGTAGAGCCAGGGCCTCCGCAGTAGTGGATTTTGATGATGTCTTTGAACGAAAGGCTGTGTTCTGCGAGGCTGGAATCCAGAGCTGTAAAGATGAAGTCTAGCGCGTTTTCGGAAGAGGTCCGCAGTGTAAGGAGCTCTCCGTCTTGCAATAGGGCTAGGCTTGTTTCTGTGCAGCTAGTGTCGAGCCAAAGTCCAATTTTGGGCTGCCTGGCTCCCTTCACGCTTTCGAGTTGGAGATTTGATTGATGATCTGCACTTTAGAGTAGATCCTCTAAAAGGTTGGCTCAGTCGTATTGACGGCGTAGATTGGTGGGGAGAATGCCGAGTTCCTCTCGATACTTGGCTACCGTTCGGCGGGCAATTTTTATATCCTCTTTGGCGAGAAGGTTTGCGATAGCCTGATCGCTGAGTGGCTTGACTGGGTTTTCGGCGTCGATGATTTTGGCGATACGGTCTTTGACGCTGCGGTTGGATATGGCCTCGCCTTCCGCATTTTCGTAACCTGCAGTGAAGAAATATTTAAATGGGAATGTCCCGTGAGGTGTCTCGAGATACTTGTTTGCAATTGCTCGACTGACTGTTGTCTCATGCACCTCAATCGTCTCGGCGACTTGATTCATGGTTAATGGCTTTAGCGCGGAGACTCCTTCCTCAAAAAAGTCATTTTGGAATTTGAGTATTTCGCCAGCTATGCGCTCGATCGTTTGCTGACGCTGCTCGATGCTGCTCATAAGGAATTTGCCCGAGCGCATCCTTTCTTGTATGTATTCCTTCTCTTTTTTGGTCAGCCTGCCCTTGGCAATCATTTGTTTGTAAGCCGGGTTGATTCTTAGACGGGGTATGTAGTCATTGTTTATGTGGATGACCCACTTGATTCCGTCCCATTCAATGGACGCATCAGGAGAGATAGTGGAGTTAGAATCTGGGCGAAACCCGCTACCCGGGTTAGGGTCAAGTTCGGCTATATGCTCAATGGCTTCTTGGACAGCGTCCTTAGAGACACTGAGTTTACGGGAAAGTTCTGGGATTCTTCGACGCAGGAGCAAATCCATCCATTGGTCAATCATCTGGTAGGCAGGAGAGTCCTTTTCATCACGCATTTCCAGCTGGAATAGAAGACATTCTCGGATGTCTTCACTCCCGATTCCGGGAGGATCAAAGTTGCGAAGCATCTCACGGGCTCGTCGCATAATTGTAAGCGAAATACCTGAAAGCAGGGCTAAGTCAGACAGGCTGGATGTGAGGAATCCACGATCATCAAGGCTACCGATAAGGAAACGAATGGCCTCTTGCTCCTCCTGAGTGCAGTCAGAGTAGTCTGCCTGCTCCATAAGGTGTTCTTGAAGGGATGTTTCGGAGACTAGAGAGTCAAAAAAGTGCTGGCGGCGTTTTTCAGCTTCATTGGAGTATTCTGATGTCTGCCCTTCCTGTTTGTAGTAATCCTGCCACTCTTCGTCTAGCTTGTTGAAGACTTCGAACTCCTCTGTGAAATCTACTTCTTCTGAAGATGGAGGTTCAGGTGCTTCTTCGGTACTCTCCGAGGCAGTTTGGGGTTCTGCGGTTATCTCTTCAGGAGTGGAGACTTCGCTGGTATCTTGGCTAGATGTATTTTCATATTCCGTCTCCTTGCTACCCAGACGTTCTTCTAGGCTGGTGATTTCCATCGGGAGCTCTTCGAGGGCTGGATTGGTTTCCAGTTCTTCCATTATAGTAGAGCGGAGGTCTAACGTGGCAGCCTGCAGTATCTTGAGGGATTGGCGCAATTGAGGCGCCAAGACCATAGTCTGGACTTGCTTCTGTTGCTGCTGGAGGCCTTGGGTTGCCATGAATCCTAAAGATGGTATACCGGTTAGCCAGCCAGCTCTTCAAAGCCAGATAGATAGGCGGCGAGCTTTTCGTTGGTGGGACCGTATCCCTCGCTGTAGATATATTTTTCTAGTGCTTCCAGCATCTCAGACGCGGTATCATAGCGCTCAGATTTATCTTTGGCTAACGAGCGAAGTAATATCTCATTCAATCGCTCGTCTATTGCTCCATCCTCGCGGTACTCACTGAAGTCGGGTATTTCCAGACTGCAAATGTTATCACGGGTGGCAGTGGGGTCACTGTCTTCAGCATCGAAAATATTGTACAGCATGAGTAACTCAGCGAGAACTATTCCGCAGGCGAATAGATCAGCCCTTGAGTCTGTTACCTCTCGGCGAGCCTGTTCTGGTGATAAATATGCATCTTTTCCTACAACAGTATGACCCTCCTCGTTGTACATTAGGTCTAGCGCCTTGGCTATTCCAAAGTCGGTAAGTTTCACATCGCCCTCACGGGCAATCATGATGTTTCTTGGGTTCACATCGCGGTGTACAATACCAAGGAGTTGTCCATTGCGGTCACATTTCTGGTGAGCGTAGGAGAGCCCTCGGCAAATTCGAGATACAATAAACACCGCAAGGTCAGCAGGTATGTACCTGTGGTTTTTAATGTGTAGATCGATAAATTCCTCTAGGTTGATACCATTGATGAACTCCATGGTCATGAAGTACTGCCCAGACATTTCTCCTAGGTGGTAGGTCTGCACAATATTTGTGTGAATGAGGTCTGCAACTAACTTGGCTTCGCCCATGAAGTTGTCTTTAAATTCATCAATTGCAGAGTATTCTTCACGTATAAGCTTGAGGGCTACAACTTTGCGGAAGTCTCCAACTCCATGCTGGAGGGCCTCGTACACGACACCCATGCCTCCAGCGGCAATCGTGGAGACGATCTCTAGGTTTAGCTGGTCACTAATCAGCTCGTTTTGCATAGTCTTGAGGAAGAATAAATTTAGGAAAAATACAACCACTAAATCAATTCTGCACGAAACCTGCTTACTCCACTGTCATCTTGCTTTTTCCCATTATTCGTGCATCCATACAGACATGATTTCTCTAACAGAAAGTGCTGCCAACAAAATCAGAAGTCTTCAGCAGGAGAACGGGGTCGAAAATGAATACATGCGCTTGAGTGTGGAACCTGGCGGTTGCTCTGGCATGGAATACGCGATGAGTTTTGCAAGCCGTGATGATGAGGACGAGGTTATCGAGTCACATGGTGTCCAAGTTATAGTCGATGCTGTGAGTCTCACATATCTAGAGGGCACCGAGGTGCATTTCGACGATGGTTTGCACGGCAAGGGTTTTGAAATTCGAAACCCGAATGCGCAGAATACCTGCGGTTGTGGTCGTTCTTTCAGTTAGTCAGACTGCCTTGTTGTTGGCTCTCAATCAGTTTTTGCCAATAACTCAAAGTCGTTTCCTGATGGGCGCTGAAATGCTTTAAGGCCGAATTCTGGTAGGACTGCAAGGAGGTGATCA
The DNA here is from genome assembly GCA_913048125.1 of uncultured Opitutia bacterium. Taxonomy (GTDB): domain Bacteria; phylum Verrucomicrobiota; class Verrucomicrobiia; order Opitutales; family JABJCN01; genus JABJCN01. The sequence goes on from CAJWWL010000186.1 coordinate 6,395, forward strand.
AATATATCTCCTTGAATCCCCTCGTAGTTTACCCATGCGGTGTCATTGCAGAAGACATACAATTCGATCGCAACCCCTTCTGGTCCTGGGGCAAGTTGACGCACTAGGAAGGTCATGCCTGACTGATGGATTTTTTCGTTACTGCGGAGAAATGCGAGACAGTATGCACGAAAGGTCCCGATATTAGTGAGTCTGCGTCCATTGGTTAGGACGGAGAGATCAGCATTTAAATCTGCATTGTGCGCATCCACTTCCTTAAGCTTGCCTTCGAGATATGGCTTGAGGATTTCGAAGGACTTGAATTTTTCTAAAAGTTCTTCGTTTGCGAACCGGACAGTGCGCATATCAATGTGAATCGCACGTTTGATTCTACGGCCGCCTGATTCCTGCATGCCACGCCAGTTCTTAAACGAACCGGTTACCAATTCATGTGTGGGAATTGTGGATACGGTCTTGTCCCAATTTTGAACACGTACTGTTGTGAGATTTACATCAAGTACATCACCATCAGCACCGTGCTTCGGCATTTCAATCCAGTCGCCCTTTCTTACCATTCCGTTTAGGGAAAGCTGAAAACTTGCTACAAGTCCCATGAGACTGTCTTTAAAGACAAGCATTAGAACTGCGGTAAGCGCACCGAGGCCAGACAGTATGGCAACAGGACTCTTGCCGAAGCAGTAGGCGATGATGAAAATTATACCGATAAAGTTGGCAATCAGTTTCAGTGCCTGAGTAATCCCTCTGAGAGGAAGTTTCGCGGTATGCCTGCGACCCTCTGCGGAGATACGCAATGTGTTTAGAATGGCATCTATCACCAGTAACGTGATAACTACCAAGTAGACGCTAACAAATGTGTTGGCAAAACTCAGTAGGCGACTTGGAGAGAG
>CAJWWL010000187.1 GCA_913048125.1 uncultured Opitutia bacterium
CAGTCTGGGCGTCACCTGCAAGGAGAGCGCTTTCGACAGGGCTAGCTCCACGGTGCAGAGGGAGTAGCGAAGCATGAAGATTCCATGTCCCAAGCAAAGGAGCATTAAGAAGATTGCGTTTGAGAATATGACCATAGGCCATGACCAAGGCGATCTGTATGCCGAGTTCGTGGATCCATTCCATTTCAACATCCCCGGGCTTGTCGGGGTCGCGTATTTCAATGCCGTGCTCCGTGGCCCATGCCTTGACCGGATTCATACGGAGTTTTTTACCTCGACCGGATGGTCGGTCGGGTTGAGTGAGTACAGCAGCAAAGTCAATGCGAGGGTCTGCAACTAAATAGTCCAGAACAGGGAGCGCTATGGGATCGGCTCCCATAAACAAAAGCCTCATAGGCGAAGATTGAGACATCAATCAGTCCTCGCGTGAATAGCGCTCCTCTTTACCGGTGAGTAAAAATCGCACTGGACATCCCGGTAGTCCGAAGTGTGACTGAAAACCTTTTTCCATGTAACGTTTATAACCTTTTTCAAACCTGTGAGGCTGATTACAAAAAAGACGGATACGGAAGGGTCGCGTGCCAACCTGCACTGTGTAGTAGACCTTGAAGCGCTTACCGCGAATCAAAGTCGGAGGTTGACGTTCAAGCAAACCACCAATGACACGGTTGAGTTCGCCAGTCGGCAGAGGAGTCTCTTGGATAGCGTCTAATTGACGTGCGGTACGAAGAATGCGCTCGATCGCGAAACCAGTTTGTGCAGAAACAAAAACAACCGGAGAATCCGGTAGAAAGAAAAGTTCTTTGCGAATAGACTCTTCATAAGAATCGCGGAACTCTTTCAGGTTAGCGTAACCTTCAAGAGCACCACCTCGGAAGGTATCCTGCGCCTGATCCCATTTGTTGACTAAAATTGCAAGCGCTCGACCTTCATCTAGGATGCTCTCAGCAAGAATCTGGTCCTGCTTGGTAACACCATCTTGGGCATCGATGACAAGGAAGACCGCATCAGAGCTTTCGATAGCTCCTTTTGTTCGCAAGTTGGAGAAGTACTCTAATGTTGAGTCCACCTTGCGCTTACGGCGCATTCCGGCGGTATCAACAAGTCGGAAACCCCATGTGCCCTCTCCCTTGGATTCATAATCGAGATCACGCTCAACACTCTCACGGGTGGTCCCAGGGACGTCACTTACAATCATGCGGTCGGATGCAAGCAGACGATTACATAGAGAGGACTTACCTACGTTTGGTCGGCCAGCAAAGGAGATACGGATACGACGCTGGGACACCTTCTCTAGATCAACGGGAGGCGGTGGACCAAGGTGACGAAGAATCGCTGCCTGGAGAGCATCAGTGCCACGATCGTGCTCGGCGGAAACAGGAAGCCCAACGCCAAGACCAAGACGAGCGAAGTCATCAATTGCTCCTTCTAGCTCAGGTTGGTCAATCTTGTTGACTACAAGCTGGATAGGTTTGCCTTTGGAACGGAGAAGACTTGCGACGGTCTCATCAAGAGGACTGCAACCCTCGCGCCCGTCTGTTACTAGCAATATTAGGTCAGCGGCGGCAATAGCGAAGTCAGCTTGGTCCTCGGTAGCTGCCTGAATGATCTCTGGCGTCAATTCACCTCCAAGACCGATACCTCCGGTGTCAAGCAATGTGAAATCTGGAAGCTCCTCTGAGATTACATCACGAGTGACACCGGGTTGGTCGTGAACAATTGATACGCGGCGACCCACGAGCCGATTAAAAAGGCGACTCTTCCCTACATTGGGCTTTCCAACTAGGGCCACTGTGCGGTTAGGCTGCATGATTGTTTGTAAGAAAGCTAGAGTGAGTTGACAAAGGCTTCTATGCGAAAAGTAGCATCTACAAGCTTTTCATAAGCAGTTGCGTAACTTGCACGAACAAAGCCAGCACCATCAGCGCCAAAAGCAGAACCCGGAACAAGGGCTACCTTCTGCTCTGAAAGTAGGCGTTGTGCAAATTCCTGATCATCTAGACCAGTGGAGCGGATGTCTGGAAAAGCGTAGAAAGCCCCACCCGGCAAGTGACATTTAAGTCCAACTTCATTGAAGCGACGAACTACATAGTCACGTCGCCGATGATACTGCTCCTTCATCTGAGCCACGCTATCTTTGCCGTTACGAAGTGCCTCAGTGGCAGCATCTTGACTTAAGATGGAGGCACACATCATGCTGTATTGGTGAACCTTCATCATCGCCTCGATGAGATCCACCGGACCGCAAGCATAACCGATGCGGTATCCCGTCATGGAATAGGCTTTGGAAAAGCCGTGTAAAAAAATTGTCCGCTCCTTCATTCCAGGGAACGTGGCGATGCTGGTGTGTGTGCCATCGAAGGTGAGCTCAGAGTAAATTTCATCGCTCAGAACAATGAGATCTTTCTCACATGCAAATTTAGCAATTTGACGGAGAACCTCTGGGCTTGCAGTGCCGCCAGTGGGATTCGTTGGAAAGTTTAGCATTAAAACCTTGCATCCAGGCTCCCATGCTTCTGCAAGAGCAGCAGGGTTGAGGGCAAAACCTTCATCTGACTGAGTAGGAACAGCAATAGGTTGTCCATGAGCAAGAATGGCACCAGGATGATAAGACACATAGCACGGTTGGTGATAAAGCACCTTGTCTCCGGGATTAAGGAGGGCGCGAAGAGCTAGATCAACCGCCTCAGAAACGCCAACAGTAACTAGCACCTCATCCTCAGGGTTGTAATCCACATTGAAGTTTGTCTCGACGTAATTAGAGATTTCTCGCCGAAGATCACTTAAGCCTCTGTTATCAGTGTAGCTGGTACGCCCCTTCTCAAGAGCAAAAATTGTTGCCTCACGGATATGCCAGGGAGTTACAAAATCAGGCTCCCCTACTCCGAGGGAGATAGCATCTGGCATCTGCGCAACGATAGCAAAGAAATCCCGGATTCCCGAACGCGGGAGGGAGCGAACATGCTGGGCCACACGGTTGCTGGACTCAGGTTCCATAAAGTTTACGTAAGGATTATGACCTAAGGACTGACAGCAGGACGAACGTCCTCGGGATCGCCATCGACCAACAAATATCCCTGTTCCTTGTAGGAACGGAGCATAAAGTGCGTTGCGGTGGAAAGAACACCACCAATAGTGGCAAGACGTTCCGAAACAAATGAAGCAACCTGATGCAAGGTGCTACCTTTCACGACTACAAGCAAGTCATATCCACCAGACATTAGATGGCATGAATCGACTTCCTCGAAGCGGCTTATACGCAGGGCCTGACGATCAAATCCTCCCTCGCGCTCGGGGCTGATTTTGACCTCGATAACTGCCCTCACGAGGCCTTGATCTGCATGTTCGGGGTTGAGTACTGGACGCCAACCAAGAAGCACCTTGTCAGTACTGAGACGATCAAGCTCTTGATCAATATCATCAGTAGAAAGTCCGAGGACTTCGGCCATTTGTTCGGTGGAGAGACGCTCCCCATCAAGTAGCAACTGTAGCACTTGGCTCATAAACATTAAAAAGGGTACAACATTGGCCGAAAGTGCTATGATGTCAATGCGCGTAGCAATCACACTAAAGGAAGTAGGCGCGCTGCTTATCGCTGATGGGTAGGTCTAAACGCTCCATGACCTTTAGCAAATCCTCCCAAACCATGCGCTTCGTTCGATTAGACTCGTTGTGAAGGATATAGGAAGGATGGAAAGTTGGCAGCATAGGAACACTTTCGAATTCAAACCAATGTCCCCGAACCTTACCCACCTTAAGAGTCGTATCGCTGAGTAATGCCTGAATAGCTGTATTGCCCAAAGCTACGATAACCTTGGGCTGAATGATCGACAATTGTGCCTTGAGATATGGTAGACAGAAGCCAATTTCTTGCGGACTGGGAGGCCGATTCCCAAAACCAGATTCTGTACGAGGCCTCCAGTTCATAATATTTCCGATGTAAACTTGTTCCCGCTCCAATCCCATGCCGCGTATCATTCCATTCAATTTTTGGCCAGCAGGACCAACGAATGGCTCCCCTTGCTTTTCCTCCTCTTCCCCCGGTGCTTCGCCGCAGAAAAAAATATCAGCATCTAGATTGCCCACGCCGAAGACGATTTGGCGTTCGATATTACGGTTGGCTAAGCATATTTCACAATTCAATACTTTTTCATGTAGCCATTCCCAACGCTCTTTCTTGGAGCCTTTCGGTAGTTCAAAGCGAGGCGGGGTCAAGTCACCCTCTGAAGTAACAGAATGAATCAACGAGACGGCATCAGGTGACGAAGCTTCTGAGGGTTCGGGGAGAGGCTGTCGAGGAGATACTGGGGGACATGACTCTGAATCTGAAAAAACTGGGCTTCCAACAGCATCTGCAACAGCTTCCCTGAGACCAGATAATGTTAGCTCTTCAACGGTTAGGGCACCCACCCCTTCAGACTTCATACGCTTGAGCTCATCCAATGTAGCCCGAATTGCGAAGGCAAGTACAGATCTTGAGGCTGAGGACATAATTTAGCTAGGTACAGTCAAGGATTCACCATTATTTTTAGGGCCCAGTCCAGAAAGAAAAGGGACGGCTAAATCCGCCCACTCTTCCGCCTTCGGATAGGATGCTGCGCTGCTTCCAAAGCAGGTTTGTAACATGGAAGTGTTGATAATCCCAGGGTTTAGCGCGACAGCAGCCATGCCATGAGGTAGTTCCTGTGCGAGTGCCTGAGAAAGCCCCTCAATTGCCCATTTGCTGGCACAGTAGGGCGCAACTTCAGAAGAAGTGGATCGCCCCCAATAGGAACTGAAGTTAACAATAACTCCACTTCCAGCCTCAATCATGGAAGGGACAATGTGTCGGACAATATTCGCGACTCCTTTAATGTTGATGTCGATCAACTGTGAAAATTCATCAGAAGGAACCTTCCATAACGGAGCATTTTGATTGATGATGGCTGCGTTATTAAGCAAAAGGTCGGGCGTTCCCATTTCTTCAAGAATAACTTGGCTAAATCTGTATACAGATTGTTCATCCGCAACATCTGCGGATCTAAAAATGTGAGGCGAACCCATCTCTTTTCGCAATGGATCCAAATCATCATTTCTTCGACTGCAGCCAGCGACTTGCCAAGACTCAAGCGAAAATCTCTTGGCCATAGCTAGACCCAAGCCCCTAGAACAGCCGGTGATAAGCACTTTTTTCATTTAGGTCGATGACATTGCAGCAGAGTAAAAAGAATGATTAGGATTTGAGAATTCGCATTTAAGGGGTTGACCTTCAGTGTGGTGTGGTTTTAACTTGGTACAAGAAGATAGAATAGTCGCGGAAATTAATTCGCAAACAATAGATTTGGTCACGTGAATATTAGCCCTAGGAGTATAACCGCTCATGGCACTATGGACTGGCAAAAGACGTCTAAAAGTCTTAGCGAGGCCATACAACGTATCAACTCGGGCAAGAAAATCATAAGCCCTGCAGATGATCCACACGGCATTACTGAAGCCGACAAAATTCAGACGAATCAGGGAAGAGTTCTTTCTGCTAACAAGGCAATCGACACAGGTCTATCATATGTTCAGACCGCACAGGGTCTTCTCACTGAATTGCAAGGGACCTTGGATCGAATGTCCGAAATAGCTACTCAGGTAAACTCAAGTCCGCTAGGTGCAAGCGAAAGAGGAAATTACAACTACGAATTTAATCAGCTTGCGAGTCAACTCGTAGACGTACTCGGCAGTGATAACGCAGAGCGATTCGACATAGTTAACGGCTTTCAGTCAGGTGATTCGTTCACAATCACAATCAACGGCAAAGATTACAGTCATACCGTAGAGGATGGTGACAACAAAAAAACCATCCGAAGATCTATCATGGACAACATTCTCGCTGACTCTGAGGCAGTTGAAAGAGTTCGTGTTTATGAGGGTTCTGATAATAGTTTGATGATTTCAAGCGCAGATACGACACAGGAGTTAACCCTTGCGTCATCTGCAACCAGCACTGGCGACACTGCCATTATTAATCAAGGCATTGTGAGTGGCCGCCCCGGAGGAACTTTCAACGGAATGGAACTATTTGCGGAGAAGGCTGGTGATGGTCCAACAATTTTTGTTGGGGAAGTAGAACCTCAAACTTTCGAGCTTCCTGAAGCTTATCTTCGCATTGCTGAAAATCTTGTACAGCTAGCAGGACGTGATTTCGATTTTGACAACCCAGAGCTCGACACGACTGAGCTTGTGCAGATTGTTAAAGGTGCACAAGACGAAGCTGCTGAAGCAATCGGCGATATTGCTGGTGCACAGAATGCCCTAAGCCGATTCAAAGTCTCAAACGAAACGACACTTCAAAACCTTGAGTCCGCACTTTCTCGCTTCATGGACGCTGACATTGCAGAAGAGTCCAGCAAAATGGCTAAGTACAACATTTTATCCCAGAGCGCTGTAGCGATGTTAGCGCAAGCCAATTTTGGCCCACAGAATGTGTTGTCCCTGCTAAAGTAAAGATATTTGTGCGACTGCGATTAAGGTAAGTCACATCCTTGACAGGAAAGAAAGACTCACTTTTATAGTCTTGGTACCAGACAAACCCCTCCTGTTGTACTCCCTAAAGCAGGCTAGCCTGAAAATTGCACATGAAGTCAGTCCAAACTCAACTGCATTTAAAAAATCATCTCCTAAAAAGGAAACTCCTCAAGCAGAAGCTTATGCAATAGTTGAAGCATCGGGCAAACAATTTTGGCTTCAATCTAACCCATCAGGAGATTTAGCGTTTAGACCCAGTGGTGGTGGTTCCGTGATGGACATTAAAAACAACGGAGACGTCGGCATAGGGACGTCGACTCCGGGTACCAGGTTGGACGTGGTTGGTCACCCACACACTTTTATAAGAAAGATGGCACAAGCTGGGACGACTACGGGCGATTACAATCACATCCTCGGAGGTCCCACACCTGGTACTAATGCCGCTGGAGCAACTCATTTTATTAACGGTAGTGGTAGAACTGCGGATGGCGGAACAGATACATACACAATCCGAAATGACTCTGGGAGACTTCGTTTGGGTAGTTCGGCCTTCGATACTATAATGCCAGGGTACGTCAATCTCGAGTATGGATTGAAGCGGCATCAGACATTTAATGGAAATGTCGCCATGACTTCTGGTCAGTGGCACGATTTAGGACTCCTCAATGGTCTTGGGTCTGGCATAATCTTAATACACGTGTATTGGAACTCGATCTCACCGATTTGGTACGGTGGAGCCACAGGTATAGCACG
>CAJWWL010000188.1 GCA_913048125.1 uncultured Opitutia bacterium
GGCCCGGTAGACCGCATAGTGATTGCCCTAGGTTTTTTAAATTCAGTAGATGTTTATGCCCCATTATTGGAGAAGTTGGATCAATTGACCCTGAAGAGCCCACTCTCTCATTATAAGGCGGTCTGCTTGGCATTGAGGATGAATAAGGATGCTGCTCTTGCTGAACCCCTGGCTCGTTTTCTCGAAGAGAAGAAGTTAAAAGGGCACACGCAAACCCTTGGCTATTACAAAACCCAAGAAAAACAAAAAAATGCCTATCTCCGGCCGGGTGTGAATAAAGAGGGCGGATCCATGGTGAATAGTAAATTCAAAGAGCTTTTAGTTGCGGCGCTTCTTTTCGAATGTGGCGATTACCAAAACCAGGGACAGGAGATTCTCGAGGCCTACACCAAAGACGTGAACGGTCATTTTGCCGCATACGCACATCACATTCTGAGTAGCGAATCCACACTCCCGACTCCACAGGTCAGCCAAAACAAAGACGGGATCATCTGGCTCCAGCCATCTAACAAAACCCTCAAAGAAGGTGACGCCTTGAGTCTGTTGGTGATCTCCAAAAGGCCGGAAGCCCAATACCAATGGCGACGTGATGGCGAACCCATTGATGGTGCCAACTCCAATCGCCTGAATCTCCCCGGGTTCACAATTAAAGACAATGGCGCAAAGTTCGATGTCGTGGTGAAGTGCTCGGATGGAGACGTGGAAACGAGCAATCCGGTAAACATCACCGTTACTGCACGCAAGGCAGCGCCAAGGAAAGCTGAACCTGGAACCCGCTGGGCATCCCATGACGAATGGAATCGCCAGAAGTCAGGATACGAATGGCTTTTCCCCTTCATCGATACCAACAGCGATGGCAAAGTGACCCAGAAGGAATACACCCGCTTTCAGGCCTTTAAGAAAAAAAGCAGCGATTGGCAGGCGGATGTGCGAAAAGGTGGGTTGAAATAGGGATGATTTCTGAAATGGTGTATCGACTGCGATTCCTGAGTTGGAGCAGCGGCATGGCCTTGTGGATTCAGATACCTCTCGGATTGTGGATTTTATCTCTTTGCTGTACCCTTGGGACTTTGGTTCCTGCAGAAGCAAGAGATACTATAGCCATTAAGCTAACTGACCCGGTTTACCCAAAGAAACCGAAAAGCAAACACACCTTGATTGCTTATCAGGACGCACAAGGATTCCCCGCTGGTTACAGCATGGGACTCATCAATAAGGTCTGCTTGGACGATGTCTGCAAGCTCGTCGAGGTGACCCTGTACTGGGATGCGATTGGATACTATCAAAGATTGGAATACCCCAAGGGTAAACCTCTGACAAAGCTTGAGCACGAACCATTTACCCCTGACGATTACAAGAAGCTCGATTCCATACTGAAAGACAGGACCTCGATTCTCAACGATCACTCTCTGGGCTTTCTGGCCACCGAAAATAAAGACGCCCCTCCGGTTGGGCAGAACGAAACCCTAGTGGACGATATGGATGCCGTCACCCAGCCTACACCCCACGCAGTCAAGGAAGCCGTCGTCAAGGATGCCGCTTGGACTACTTGGGTACTGTGGAAGTATGCAAACACCGAAATTGTGGACATCTTGCAGGGGATGACCGAATCCCGGTGTTCCCCTGGATACCTTCAGCATCTGCTCGATAGCAAAGACTGGCAGAAGATCGAATTTGCCCTCAAATATTTATTGAAGCAGAAACCTGTGCCTCATCAGTATCTGGATCAAGTAGCAAACCTTCTGCCTTCAGCCGGGATTGACCATGTCGAGTTGGCGATGGAATATCTCCAGAAGGGGAGCCCTGACAAAAATACGGGTTACCGGAAACTGATTGGGACCCTGGCAGAACTCGATGAATACAATGCTGTCCTTGTCATCGAACTGCTGGAGTCGGACGGGCAATTGGAGGAGGGAATCCTCGAAGCACTTACATCCAGTCTTGGAGAGCAAGACTACTACCCGATCCATCTCGCTCTACGCCTAGTTGAAAGTCGGGGCTTCTTCTCCAGAGGAGTCGAGGATGATATAAAGAAACTCCTACAGTCCAAAGACTTTTTTATCGCTCGCCGTGCCAGTGATTTCCTCTCGAATCAGAAGCTTTCCGCATCCGCAAAAGAGATGTTGGAAGCATTTCGGGAGAAATATGCCGACCGATTGTGAGCCGGGCGTAAACAGATTTCATGATACATTACTTCGCATTCGCCGTTCTTCTAAACGCACTTCTGGCTTGCCACTTCTGTCATGCAGGCGAGCCGAGTCAAAAGCCCAACATCGTATTGGTCTTCACCGATGATCTTGGGATCGAAGGACTCAAAGCCTACGGAGGTCACGGTGTAAAGACTCCCCATATCGACAAACTGGCAAGCAACGGGATGTTGTTTACCCATTGCTTTGCCAACCCGGCCTGCACTCCGTCCAGGGCAGAACTCTTGACGGGCACTTATCCGAGTTTCATCGGTTTCCAGCATGTCCTCGGCAAGTGGGAGGATAAGCACTATCTAGATCCAAAGAAGTTCAACAGTTTTGCCAACCAATTGAAACAGGCAGGCTACGCGACCGCGGTCGCTGGAAAATGGAATATCTCTTGGCTGGAACGCAATGATACGGTCAAAGCTTTCGGTTTTGATGAACATTGCCTCTGGCAGATGTTTGACCGGGATGGCGTCAAGCGATCCCGCTTCTACCAACCCTATTTCCGGATCAATGGCAAAATTGAAGAAGAATCCATCGCTGAACGTTTCGGTCCTGACGTCTTGGCCGACTTCATGGTCGACTTCATGAAGCGGAAGAAGGACGGACCGTTCCTTATCTATTATCCCGCCTTATTGGTGCACACTCCCTACATCCGGGTTCCCGGTGGCCCGAAGACAAATGCTTTGCCCGATCATCAACAAAAGGGCGGCACCGAGTGCTTTCCCGAGATGGTCGAGTACTTGGACAAGAATGTCGGTAGGTTAGTGAACACGATTGATGAGCTGGGAATCCGTGACAATACCCTAGTGGTCTTTTGCGCAGATAACGGCACACATAAGCCCGTGACTTCGATCTGGGGAGAGAACCGCACCAAAATCAAGGGTGGCAAGATGAGTATGACCGACCGGGGTTCGAGGGTGCCCTTGATCGTGAGTTGGCCCGGGAAGGTCAACCCCGGGACGCAATGTGACGATTTCGTCGAGTTAGCCGACTTCCTTCCTACTTTTCTGGACATAGCTTCAGCACCAAAACCCATGCAACGCGTCCATGGCCAAAGCTTTCTTCCCCAGCTCCTCGGTAAAGAAGGTAATTCCAAGGAATGGGTTCACGTCGAGTACAAGCAAAACCGGCAGATACGCACTAAGGAATGGATCTACACCAATAAGGGAAGTTTGATCAAAGTGAACGAGTTCGGTCGCAAGGAAAACCTACCGGAAAAGCAAAGTGCCCACAAAGATGTTCGCAAGAAGATGCAGCAAATCTTTGTTCAGATTGATGATGAGTGACGAGAGAGTGGCTTGATTCATCGTCTCAAAACCATCCACCCTATTTCATATGCGTTGAGCATGTGTCGGCAATTGCCCTAGTGGCTGTTAATTCAGGCTAACCGAATTACTTAAACGGTTTCCCCTTTTTGTTTTTTAGTTTTCAACCGTAACCAATCTACTTTCTGCGGTATATAACCTGCGGCCAACCTGTATTGATAAACCAATTCATGCCCGGAAAACGACCAGAGCCATCCTTCGAGTTTGTTCAACTTCTGACGACCCATCAGAGCCGTATGTTTGCCTACATATTTTCACTACTAGGAAATCGCACTCAGGCGGAGGATGTTATGCAGGAGACTAATGCGATTCTCTGGCGTAAGGCGCATGAATTCAAACTGGGCACTAACTTTGGTGCGTGGATGCTCAGGGTCGCTTATTTTCAGGTAATGGCACACCGTCGAAGACTTACACGTGACCGCCTTGTTTTCGATGATGATTTTCTTCAGGGTATTGCGGCGGAAGCCGAGCAGCAGTCTGAGTTGCAGGAAGAAAAACAACGCCTTCTGGGCCGCTGTATCAAGAAGCTTAACGAACGGCATCAAGAAATTGTTCGCCTTCGCTATATCGAAGGAGCCACTCTAAAAACTATGGCCTCTCTTACCGGTCGGTCAGAGAATTCTATCAAGCAAGCCCTTTTTAGGGCACGTAAAGCCTTGATTGATTGCGTCAAACGTGAGCAACCAAAGGAAGCGCTATGACCGAAGAGGAAAAACGGGAATTAGAGTTTCTCCTGATGGAGCTTACGGAAGGTGAGCTGTCTTCAGATCAAGGTGACGTTTTGACGGAGATGATTCGTCAGCATTCGGAGGCGAAACAACAGTACCTTGAATACTGTCAGATGCACACTATGCTCTCATGGGAACACGGTGTCTTGGGTGACATTGGCATGTCTGGTGCCCCCGAGAAGAAAGAATCATCCCCCCATTACTTCAGTTACATTAAACCATTGGTCATGGTTGCCAGTTTCGCTCTCGTGGGATTAGCCCTTTGGTTCAAATGGACCATCCCGCAAAAAATGAAACCTGGCGAAACGGTAGCTACATTAACTCGATGTGTTGCCGCCAGTTTACAACTAGATGGGGTATCCGGAAAATTATCTCATAGCAGCTCCACTCGCACTGGTCGTTATCAACTTAAAGAAGGTCTTATTCAAATCAACTTTGAATCAGGGGTGGAGGTCGTCATTGAAGCACCGGCTTCATTTGAAATTCATAGCTCTGATTTCGTGAGGTTGAGTGATGGTCGGTTGGCTGCCAATGTACCTCCGGAAGGTGTCGGGTTCACTGTTGATACTCCGGATGCTGAAGTGGTCGATTATGGAACCGAATTTGCCGTCGAGGTCATAGGTGAACATGGATGTGAGGTCCACGTGTTTAATGGGGAGGTGAAAGTTCAACCCAAACAGCAGGATTCCTCCATAGAACCCGTTCACCTTGTCACTGATCAGGCAATTCGTATCGATCACTCGACGCTTATCCCTCACGGTATCTCCGTTGATAACGAAAGGTTTCTGAGGGAACTAGATGAGCCTGAGCCCACCTACAGTGGAGGTGTACGTGAACTCCTGCCGATCGCTTACTATCGCATGGGTGTTGTAGACGACGGCCAGAGTTTAAAGGATGCGGCCAAAGGTCACCGCAATATGGCAACACTAGTAAAAGGGGATCGGTCGCGCCAACCATTTGCACCTGGTCGCATAGGTTCATCTCTTCGGCTGGATGGACCCAGAAGGGGAGTCTATGCACAGGTATCCTCAGGTTTAGAATTATCTGCAGCAGAGTTCACAATAATGGCTTGGGTCCGCGCTAAGACCTTTCCAGAGAATGCCGTTCTTGTCTCAGATATGAGTCTCTCTGGTACCGAAACATTTCGGTTTGGGTTCCTTGGAAATCATGGGCACTTGGGTCTAACTCTCTCGAATGGGGAACGATTTCTAAAGTTAGTGGATTCGTCGCCTTTACCGCTGCAAGAGTGGGTACATGTTGCAGTTGTTAAGTCGGCCGAGGGTTTGCAATTACATAAAAATGGAGAACTTGTTTCTTCGACGCCATTAAATGGGTTTCAAGGCCAACAGTATAAGCCCTCTCTTATTGGTGGATTACCGAATGAAACCGGTGAAAAAAAACGAGATTCTAGATCGGGTTTCTGGCATGGACGTATCGATGAATTAGCCTTTTTTGGAACTGCTCTGACCAGCGAGCAAATCGAAAACTTATTCAACTTAACTCCGCCTATTTAAGTGCTGAGAATACCAAAGAAGAAATTATGAGACTTAGACTTACAGCGAAAATACTAGCCTTCATTTTGTCAGGGATAGCCTATGTTTGTTTGGCAGATGAAAAGCCAAATATTGTAATCATTCTCACGGATGATCAGGGCTACGCTGACGTAAGTTACAATCCACACTCTCCACCAGAGGTCAGTACTCCTAATATCGATGCTCTTGCGTACTCTTCTATCATTTGCACCCAGGGCTACACGAGCGGTCACGTATGCTCGCCAACTCGAGCCGGACTTATGACGGGCCGATATCAGCAAAGATTTGGAGTCTACACTGCTGGGGAGGGAGGTTCTGGTGTCCCTCTTGATGAAGTTTTTATCCCTCAACGACTCAAGCCAGCAGGTTATGTCACCGGTGCATTGGGTAAGTGGCACCTAGGTCTCACAGAAGAATACCACGCTATGAATCGAGGTTTCGATGAATTCTATGGGTTCATGGGAAGAGGGGCTCACCCTTACTTTGACCATTCTGATATGAGTCACCCAATTTATCGCGGTCTGAAGCCAATCAAGGAAGAGGGCTATCTCACGACTCGTATCACCGAAGAAGCAGTTGATTTCATTCAACGTCATAAGAAGAATCCTTTCTTTCTTTATGTAGCATACAATGCTGTACATTCACCTCCAGAGGCTCCTGAAGAAGATATCAAGAAGGTCACCGGGGATGAAACTCGGGACACTCTGATAGCCATGCTCAAGCACCTCGATATGGGGGTAGGGCAGATTGTGAAATCACTAAAGGCAAACGACCTTTTCGACAACACGCTCCTGATCTTTCTGACAGACAATGGTGGTTCTGCAGCAATGAGTGCCAACAACGCACCACTTCGCGGTTTCAAGCAGATGGACTACGAGGGCGGAATTCACGTCCCGTTCATCGTTTCCTGGCCTGCAAAGTTGGAAGGTGGGACGAAGTGTGATGTTCCCATGTGGTCAATTGATTTGTTTGCCACTGCTCTGGATGCTGCTGGGCTGCCGTTGCCAAAGGACAAGCCCCTCGATGGTAAGAGCATCCTGCCTGTCCTTAAAGGCGAGAGCAACAAACTCCATGATAAGCTCTATTGGAGTTCAGGTGGAGGCAAAGGGAAGTGGGCGATTCGTTCTGGAAAGTGGAAGCTAGTTGCAGAGCGGAATCGTATTGAGCTCTTCGATCTTGAAAAAGATCTAAGTGAAGAGACAGACCTTGCGAAAAAGCATCCAAAAGTAGTTTCAGAACTCACAGAAAACTACAATCATTGGCTCGAGGAAATGGCAGACCCCATAAGCAATCAGGAGAAAAGGTGGAAGCCTGGTGACGCCGCATCAGCTAATAATAAGTCCAAAGAGAAAAAGAAAGCGGCTCGCGTTAAGGCCCGCGAAGCAAAGAAGAAAAGCCCAAAGCCCTAGTTAATTAAAAGTCCCTTACCATTGAGTAGAT
>CAJWWL010000189.1 GCA_913048125.1 uncultured Opitutia bacterium
GTCTCGTCGATCGGCTTGTGGCTTCCCCAGCGAATCCATCCATTCGTAGTTTTTCCGTCGAAGAGAAGCTTCCAGCCTGATCGATGCTCTGCCTCAGTAAGGGAATTTAATTCTTCAGCCTTGGCAAGTGAGAGTAGGCCAAGCAAAACTATCAAGGAAGTGATTTTTCGTTTTGTTTTCATTTTTTGATAACAGCTACCTATTAAATAGGGCTGTTGATGAATTTAAGACAAAAGCACAGATCCTTTGGTCTACTTTTTAAAAACGAGAGCAATTCTGAATCCCGCGTCGTTACCCTGGTAACCACTTCTTGGTTTGGATCGTGTGTTGATTCTGCAGTGGTCTGAAGGTGATTTCCATGAACCACCGCGTAGAATATGATTGAATCCTCCCGAATCGTTCACCCAGTCCTTTTGAGCGCCTCCAGGGTAGGGAGCGAATACATCCAAAACCCACTCTTTGACATTACCTTTCATGTCGTAGAGTCCGAAGCTGTTCGGAGCAAGAAGACCTATTCTTCTTGAAGATCCCTCACTATTGCTTGCGTACCAACAGGTCTGAGAGAGTGGTGCTGTTCCATCCCCAGCAGCCAATTGCCATTGTGCTTCTGTAGGCAGGTTGTAGGACCAATTTGCGGGAAGGCGACCTGCCTCACTTTCAATACGGTTCGTCTCTTCGCAAAACTTTTTGGCTCGAGCCCAAGAAATTGAGTCTGCCGGATAGTCTGAATCTTCGTCAAATTCACTCGGATTGACCTCAAGCATATTCTCGAGTTGGGCTTGTGTAATTTCGTACTGGCCAATCCAGAAACCCTTACTGATACGGACTCTTGTTGCAGGGGATTCTTCAGGGAATTCATTATTTACGTTATCAGTCCCAAGACGAACTGTCCCGCTTGGGATCCATCGCATAAAAACTTGAGCCGAATGAATGACAAATGGACTTTCCTCAACGGGGAGGTAGGTGCTTTCCCAATCTTCGACATAGCTGAGGTCTTCATCCCGGATTGTGAATCTAGGAAGCCTAGCTGTTTGCCCATTGTCATCGCTAAGAGTGAGCTCGCTTTGCCCAACCTCTTTTAGGGTCGCAACAAATGTACCTCCGTTCGGGTAGGCCCAAGTTCTAAAACCTGCATCAGCTATTGGTTCAGGTAGGGGTGGGGGATTGGAGTCAGGAGCGGGGAGGCCTTGTATAAATACAGTTTCCTGCTGATGCTCTTCTTCAATTCCCTTGATATCAGAAGCAAGTTGGGACCTAGCAATCTCAAACTTGGCTATCAATTCTTGTTTGGCGAGATACAGGACATCTGCCGTTGGAGGCAGTGTTAGGTCGGGTTCAGTGGGTAGTGTTTCACTCGTTGGGATTTGGGGAGGAGGAGGTTTAGGCTGTTCCGTTGGTGTAGCAGCAGGCGGATCAACATCTTCTGCTATCTCTTTTGGCTTTTGTAAGCTTTTTAGGATTAAACTAGTGATTAGGGCTATTACGATGACCCCTGTCGCTGAATATATCAAAGGCAACCACGGTTTGATGGTTGATGAAGCTCCTTTGAGTTTTGTTTGATCATGCGGTAGATTATCAGTTGCTTCTTGAGAGCTTGAATCCGCTTTGGAGCTTTGGGTTACAGGCTTTTTTTTCGGCAGCGCCTGTTTCATTGACTCTGCTGTCTGGAATCTTTCGTCAGGAGACTTATGAAGTGCTTTTTCAAGCCAAGTGTCCCATTCAGGATTGATCCCAGGTTGCAGCTCACTTGGCTTCTTGAATTCAGGCGTCTCTTCCCCTGTGAGTATCTGAAAGCAGATCAAGCCGACCGCATATAAGTCACTTCTAGCATCGACATCATCACCTCGTTTTTGCTCCGGTGCCATGTACTCGTAAGTGCCTACAATCGCTTTCTCTGCGGTACGAGGTCCACTGCGACCCTTGATCGCTTTTGCTGCGACATCTAACTCTATTTCGCTAGAGATAGAAGAACGGATACGGTCCTTATGCCAGCCATCTCCAGCCATTTTCACTAGACCAAAGTCAGCGATTTTCATCCCTGTCGGGTGTAGTAGGATGTTGGTTGGTTTCAGGTCTCGGTGCACGACGCCACGGCTATGCGCAAAGCCGATCGCATCGAGAAATTGCCGCATGCACTCCTTAACTTCGTCCTCAGTGAGTTTGCCGCCCATATACCAGACATAATCCTCTAGGGTTATGAGGTCGCCGCCGGTGCACTCAACGCCACTCATGAGTTCCATTCGGAGCCAATATCTTCCGTTGGTCTCACCAAACTCATCAACAAGAACGATTCCCGGGTGATGCAGTTGGGCCATCACGCGTCCCTCTGATTTGAAGTAGGACAAGGCGACCTTGTTCTTCATGATGGACTCGTTGATGAGTTTAAGAGCATGTCTGGTATCGAGAACGCGATGCTTGACTTCATACACTTCTCCCATGCCACCTACGCCGAGTAGCTTGACGATCTCGTATTGGCCAAAGTCTTCACCAATCTTAAGCGAACTTTCAACCTCCTCGGGGTTGAAACCCGCACTCGATGGTGGTGGGCCTTCTGGACGCTTCGGCATGCTAGTTGTCTTGCTCCTGTATTTGTACGAGAAGAACCGTTACATTATCCTTACCACCAGCCAACAATGCCTTTGAAACCAGATCTTCGGTCATGCCAAGCAAAGGTTTGTTAGTTCTTAGCCCCTCTTGAATGATATCAGTCATTTCGTGATCCCAGACCTCCTCGTTGAGCCCATCCGAGCACAAGAGAAAGAGGTCATCATCTTCGACAGGAAAATCCCCAACATCCGCAGTGATTCCATCCGGATGGGAACCGACTGCCTGATCAATCACATTTCGGTAGGGATGATTGTGGGCCTCTTCGATCGTAATACGTCCCTCACGGAGCAGTTTGCCTACTGGCGACTGATCTTCACTCAACTGCTCAAGAGTGTTGTTTCGAAAACGGTAGAGACGGCTGTCTCCAACATGGGCAAGTGTTAAGGTTTTACCATGGAACCAAGCCAAGGTCAGGGTTGTTCCCATTCCAGCCAAGCTTGGGTTTTCCTCGGCTTCGTCCAGAATTCGAAAATTGATGGAATTGATGAGTTCCTGAAGGTATGCAGCATGTGGGGTTGGGCACTCTTGGCTCCCTAGTTTCTCCAAAAGCTCTATTCTGGCAGTGCTGCTGGCCATTTCACCGCCCTCAACGCCTCCCATGCCATCTGCCACCGCAGCCACGCATCCGGAACTTGGCAAAATCATTGCACCCTTGCTTTCTAGAGCGGTTGTGCCTCCAGCCTCTTCCACCTGAAGCATGACCATTGAGTCTTCATTATTGGGCCTTACGTTACCAACATGGCTCAGGCAAGCCCACTTGATATCTATGTTTTCGGACATGTACTAATTGAAGGTTCTCTTTAGATACTCAAGGCTTTGAATCGCAATCGTTTCAGGATCAGGGTTGTAGTCAAAAACCTCAACTGAAACATAGCCACCGTAGCCAACCTCCTTAAGTGTTGCTGCAATGGGTTCAAACTCTACCTCTCCGAAGCCTGGGCCACGAAGGTTTGGGTCATTTGCGTGGAAATGTGCAATATGCTCTCGGCTGTCTCGGATAATTTCGGGAATCGATTTCTCTTCATCGCTCATTGCCTTGACATCAAGATGGAGTCGAAGGCTTGGGTTGCTTACCTTCTGAATGAGTCGAATCGTTTCCTCAGCAGTAGTCAGAAAGTTTGTTTCCTTACGAGCCAATGGCTCCATTGCAATCGTCACACCCAAGGTATTCGCATGTGCAGCTGCCTCAGATAGGACATCTGCTGCACGGTTAAAGGCATCATCATATTTCCAATCAGACTCTATGTTCCTCTGAAAAGGACTGCCCCAGACCATTATGCTTCCGCCCATAGCAGCGCAAATTTCGGCTAAATGCTTGGCGAACTTGGCCGTATCCTTGCGTAGAAGGTCGTCCGGAGTGGTAAGGTGTAGCCATGCAGGCTTAACCAGTAACCAATGCAGACCAAGGATTTCCAATCCTGCACGAGATGCGATTTCTCTGCATCGTTGTGCGTCGTCCACAGTCAGGTCACGTGGATCTTCCTTTAGGGTAAATGGTGCTACTTCGATCCCCTCATAGCCAGTTTGAGCAACATGAGCGCATGTTTGATCAAAATCCCAGCCCTGATATGTCTCATTGCATATAGCAAATTTCATCGCCGAAAGTCCTACAAGTTGACACCCTCGGGGCAAGCCCATTATCCATCAAATTCTGTGCGTAAGTATTTATCAAAGTTTTCTAGTCTCCTAATTGCCTTTAGCCTTTTCCCTTCGATGCTACAGGCCTACCCCGATGGACCCTTGAAGTTAGTCGTTCCTTTCGCGCCAGGCGGCGGTAGCGATACCATTGCACGTATTATTCAGAAAACCATCCGAGACGAAAAGCTTTCTCCTGTGCCATTAGTTATCGTCAACGTGCCTGGGGCGGGCGGCACCATTGGCAGTCGTCAGGTCCGGGATGCAAAGGCCGATGGTCAGACTCTATTGCTACTGCACGATGGGATTTTTACCGCGAAGTATTCTGGTAAGGTCTCGTTTGGTGCCGAGGCCTTCGAGCCCGTAGTAGCCATGGGGCGTGGTGGCATGGTACTCGCGGTAAAGTCAGATTCTCGATTCTCTGATCTTTCATCTCTACTGGGAGAAGCCGCTAGCAATCCCGACTCAATAACCTATTCTACTAATCTAGGTGCACCTTCACACTTTGCAGGGCTTATGCTGGAACAGGCCAAGTCCGGAGCTAGCTTTAGATTTGTACAAGGTGGAGGTGGGGCTAAGCGACTCTCAGCATTGCTTGGAGATCATGCCGAGGTTTCAGTCTTCTCCATTGCAGAATACGACCAGTTCAAGGCTTCCGGCCTACGTGCTCTAGCTGTCCTAGCCAAAACTCGTCACCCTGAATTCCCGGATTTGCCCTGTTCTTACGAAGTCGGGATTTCTGTGGAATCAGCCAACACTCAATTTGCTTGGGCCCCCAAAGGGACTTCGGCCGAACGCATCCAATGGTTGTCTGAGTTATTTCGCAAAGTATCGGAATCTGCTTTCTACAAGGATCGAATGGCAGCTATGCACATCGACAATAAGTTCTGGGCGGGGGGAGAACTAAGTCTGGAGATTGAAACTCTTGATGCCGCCTACAGCTCAGTCGATCTTCGCAAAATGG
Organism: uncultured Opitutia bacterium; assembly: GCA_913048125.1. Lineage (GTDB taxonomy): Bacteria > Verrucomicrobiota > Verrucomicrobiia > Opitutales > JABJCN01 > JABJCN01. The sequence goes on from CAJWWL010000189.1 coordinate 5,207, forward strand.
AACATTCCCCTCAACTGGAACGCTGGATTCTCGGTGGAGTACTACTTCTTGGGTTGGGCCTCTTGCCTCAGGCTCGTAGGAGCAATAAAAGCGAAAAGAATACCTACAGGACCAAACGCGCTTTTTTCGGTGCTTTTCTCACCGCCCTCTATGTTGCTCTCCTTCAGTTGGGTACGGACTACCGGTTAGCGACCCTATTATTCCTGTTTGCTTTTGGCGCAATTTTTCTGAGGCCATCTCCAGTTTATCTGGTTCGCCTTGGACTCTTCGCTCTGGTCTCTGCACTTCTGATGCACTGGGTGTTTACTGGCCCTCTGTTCGTTGACCTGCCATAGTTCCGTTACATCATTTATGTCGGTTTCTCTGGGCTTCAGTTTGTCAGGTTGTGAATCGTATTGTGAATCGTGTTATTGATTGATTTGCCCGTGGCGGTCTTGAGTGAGTATTTGATCTCCATACACCAAGTCGGCTTCAAATCAGGTACAGAGACCTCAATGGTGCGTCCGTCAGGCAGGAGCTTGGCACCTTTGACCACAAGATTCTTAGTGTTGTAATGGCGTGACCCATAATTGCGTCCGCGCTTGAGGTCCCAAGTCTGCAATTGGAAACTGGCAGGACTAGCTGCAGTCGTCGGGTCCAGTTTTTCAGTGAACTGAAGGCTTATCTTGTTTTTGCTGGCATTCAAAGTCGTGGGTAGGCAAACAGTTTCACCAGTGTAACGAATCCGATAAAACCCACCCGTTCCGTTTTTGTTGCCCGCCCATGCAAACATGCCACAAACATAGAGCTGCCCATTTTGCTTATGGAAGCGACCTCGCATGGTGCCTGTAGGGAAGTCAGGTATCGGCAGGGCATATTCGCCCCCCTGTAGTTGGCCATTCACTTTTTCGTTCAGAACCACAAACACGCGGCCCATGCCGTAGGAAATGTCCAAAAGCGCACCCTTGAGCGGTCCCCACTTCTTGGAGTCTGCCCATACAAGTTCCCCGGGTGAACGATTGAATCGGTTTGTGATCCATGCCAGTGGTTGCTGCATGGCATCATCACTGGTGTCGGTGACATCCGTGTAACCCATGATATTGCCGTAGAATCCACCCTTGGTCACCCAGTTGATACGATTCTTTGGGGTCCAGTGGCCCTCTTGGTCGGTGACGAAAAAGGAACCGTCCGGGTTGAGGCAGACTCCATTTGCAGCTCGAAATCCTGTGGCAAGGATGTCCGTCTTTTTGCCGTCCTTGGTGACTTTAATGAGTGTGCCGTGGTGGGGGATCAAGGGGGTCTTTGCATGACGTGCTGACTTGGCGTAGTAGAAGTTACCATCATCATCCGTCTGCAAGCCCATGGCAAACTCATGGAAGTGCTCGGTGACTTGGTGGTCGCTGTTCAATGACTCGTAGTAATCAGTTTCTCCATCTCCATTGAGATCCCGTAGGATGCAGATCTGGTCCCTGCATGACAGGTAGATCGTTTCGTCGATCACCCGGACGCCTAGGGGTTGAAATAAGCCGCTAGCGATGCGTTTCCATGACAATTCACCCAGCTTGCCATCCAGTCCATCCACGATCCATACATCGCCGTGCCAGGTTGAGACAGCGGCACGGCGGCCATCTTTAAAGAAATCAAAACCAGAGAGACGCATCCATGAATTCCATGGATTGACCGCGGGCATAGTGATCTCGTCGACAACGTAGGCGTCGTTCTTATCGGATTGCTTGCCTTCAGTCATAACAGGGTGTGGCCAGCGTGTAGGTCCACCTTTGATAAACTGCGATAGGTCTTCAGGGGAAGCTAGATTCTTGGTGAGACTGTCGCTGAATGTGTTGATTTTGCCATTCTCGCCTCGCCAATGTAGCAGCTTCAGGGTTGACGAATTCTTACTTGCGGGAATGCGGAGTCGGATAGCTCCTTCGGTGTCGGCATTCCAAGATGTGCCCTTGGATCCACCCTTCATTGATACAGCAATT
>CAJWWL010000190.1 GCA_913048125.1 uncultured Opitutia bacterium
ATTTATCAGGTCACAGTAAGTGTAGCGGTGCTTAAAATTTGCAAGCGAACCTAACCAACTTCAAAGGCATCCCCAATTTTGCCCGCACTTGCTTTGAGTTGCATAAACACCTCCGAAGTTGCTTACATGCGGATATTAGGAATTCAACATGACAAAGCTGACACCCTCTCTCCTCGCTACCATCTTGCTAACAGCAACCCAAGTCCATGCCGCAAACTTGAAGCCAGGCCTCGTCGGCGAGTACTTCAAGCAACGCTACAACGACATCCCCAAGAATGTGAAGCCATTCTATGTACGGGTGGATAAGCAGATCAACTTCAGTGAAGTCAGTGGGGAGTTCTACAACTCAAAACTCAGCCAAAACTTTACTGTACGCTGGACCGGTCAGTTGCTGGTGGAGAAATCGGGCGAATATGGTTTCGCCACTGCATCAGATGATGGTTCGAGGCTCTACATCGATGGCAGAATGGTGGTGGACAATGGAGGTAGCCACTCGTGGGCAAAGAAGACAGGAAAGATACAACTATCCTTCGGCACACATAGACTGGAGGTGCGTCTCGACCAAGGTGGTGGTGGAGCAGGATGTATCACCTACTGGACGCCTCCCGGCGGCAAGGAGGAACCTATCCCCGCCAAGGCGCTCTTTCACAAACCCGCCAGCACTGAAATTGCATGGGATAAAAAGAGTTGGGAAAACACTCGCAAGACCTCGGCCAGAAAGCCTGCACCCGCAAGCGGCGGTGGAGTCATCCCGGCAAAGTTCGGGAACTTCATCGGAACTGCCGTCCGCATTGGACGGGACGAGCATGGGGATAACATTGCCTACCGCGGCAATGTGATCCGACTGAATGAGGATGGCTCCGCTGGTGTGGTGTTTGATATGGATACCATGCGCATGGCTGCGGGGTGGACGACACCCGCCATCAAGTTTGAAGGACTGCCCTTTTCCAATGGTCATGGTGCATTCCCCAACCTGCGTGGTGTCACCACCTTTACCAATAAGGCACACCCTGGCTGGGGGAAAGAGGGTTCTGTAAAGGATCCCCGTGAAGGTGAATACCCTCGCCTCGGTCCCCTGCCCCGATCTTGGGCCAAGTACAAGGGGCTCTTCATTCATAATGACAAAACTGTGCTTGAATATAGCGTGGGCGGTACATCAGTGCTTGAACTCCCCTACTTGGCTGGCGAAGGAGAAAGTGCCTACATTGTTCGCAGGTTTGAAATTCAGAGCGATGGCAAACCACTCACCCTTGTACTGGCAGATGTACCGAGTGACGGCGTGGAAATCGACGGTTTATCCGCCTCGTTTGGGGATGCTGTAATTGGGGTGCAAGGTGTATCTGGATGGAAGCTAGTTCAGCAAGAAACTTCGCTGGTTCTGCAGATTCCTGCTCAAAAGGGTGAGAGCCATTTCCAAGTCGGCTACGCTCGAGGTAGCGAAGCCGCGGCTTCCAGTCTCAGGAAGTTTGCTGGTTCGGAGGTTACGCACAGCTACACCCTAACATCCCTTACCAAAGGAGGACCAGCGCGCTGGGGCGAGCCGATCGCAACCAAGGGAGAACTGAGCAAGGAAACCAATAAACCCTATGTCGTAGACCGCATCACCGTGCCCTATAACAATCCACTTGAGTCCCGGATGCGTCTGGGTGGATTCGATTTCTTTGCCGATGGCACGACGGCGGCCGTCTGCACATGGGATGGGGATGTGTGGATCGTAGAGGGTATTGACGAGGATCTGGAGGACATCACTTGGAAGCGCTTTCCGACCGCCCAGCACGAACCGTTGGGACTGAAGATTGTAGACGATGTGATCTACACCGTGGCCGACAACCAGATCACCCGCTATCACGATCTAAATGATGACGGTGAAGCCGACTACTATGAAAACTTCAACAACGACTGGGATCTTACGAGCGGCTTCCATGCATTTTGCTTTGATCTGCACACCGATCCGCAGGGCAACTTCTACTTTGCATTTGGAAGCCCGGTGCGCGGAGGAGGACGTAGTTTTGAACGCATGGGTCGTCACCACGGTTCTATTCTCAAGGTCAGTAAAGATGGTTCCAAACTCACTCGATACGCGACTGGACTGCGTGCGCCAAATGGTATGGGCGTTGGCCCGGATGGGCAGGTCACCAGTGGCGATAACGAAGGTACTTTCGTGCCTCGCAGCCCCATCAACTGGATGACGCCCGGAAGCTTCCATGGTGTAGTAGACTCAGCAGTAGACTTTGAAAAAATGAAGACCACTCCCACCGTTGGCAAATTACGCGGCAGTCGTCCCCAGCACCTAGATCCTACAGAAGCCCCAAAACCTTTGGCTTGGCTTCCCAAAGGCGTCGATAATTCAGGTGGAGGGCAAACCTGGGTCACCTCCGGTAAGTGGGGTCCCTTTGAGGGAGAACTACTGCACCTTTCATACGGTCGAAGCGCGCTTTACCTCGTGGTAAAGGAATTCGTGAATGGACAGATTCAGGGTGGTGTCGTCCCCTTCAAGTTGCGCTTCACCTCCAGTTGTATGAGGGCTCGCTTCAATGAGCGAGATGGACAACTCTACATCTCAGGACTAAAGGGCTGGCAGACCAATGCCGGAAAGAGCGGTGGACTGGACCGTGTACGCCACACCGGGAAACCCGTTCATATGCCCAACGGACTCAATATAAAGAAGGATGGCCTCGTACTGCACTTCACAGAGAAATTGGATAAGGAACTGGCCGAAGATCCTGAAAGCTACAGCCTACGGTCCAGCAATATTGTCTGGTCTCAGAATTATGGCTCCGGAGAAAAAGACCAGAAGACCTACAAGGTGGAGTCGGCCAAGTTACTTCCAAACGGCCGTAGCGTTCAGTTGAAAGTTCCTTCCATTGGCCCGGCTCACCAAATGGAGATCAATATCGATGTAGAGACCGAAGAGGGTGATGAGATTATCACCAAGATCTGGAACACCGTGCACGAATTGTACTAGTCCGAGAAATCCTTTTGCCCAGACACTAGGGACAATGCTTGGTAGATTAGGTTAACTAGTACTCGATCTGAATACCAGCTACCACATGGTAGCCGTCATAGAAGTCGAGACCATACTCATAGCCTGACTCGTTGCCCGTAAGCTCCTGATTGATCATCTTGCTAACTGAGAAAAGAAGGCTGGAATAATCTCCAAAACGCCACTGAAAACCAGCACCACCGGAAAGTCCAAAGAGCATTTCGCTGATACCGTGGGATACATTTTGCTCACCGTAAGGTTGGTTGAGCGAGAAGTATTCTCCGTACTCGAACTTTCCGAAGTAGAGGTTAGCCAAGAGTTGAGCCTGTAAAAAGAAGGAAAGCCTACGTGTGATAGCGAGATGAACTTCCCCACCGGCACCAAGGGTAAATAAAAAGCCATCGAGCCCCATGTAACGGTGGAGAGATGCTTCGTTATCTTGCGTGTATGATTTAGAATTAGATGCTGCAAGAGCGAGCAGTGGGCCAGGATCGTCGTAGGTACCTGCATGAGGCAGAGTCAAGAGGGTTGGATCTATGCCCGCATGACTGTGATATTTGGTGATGGTCTCAAAATTTGCCGGCAATTCTCTCCGGTCTTCGATGCTAAACTTGCGTGCATCCATTGAGAGCAAGCTGTTGAAGGCGATCCGACGACCAAAAGTTTTAGTTTGAGGAACCCAGTCAAACCTGAGACCCGCGGAACCTTCTTGAGGCGACAGGGAGATCCCGGAACCAGAGAAGCTAGTCGTGGAAAAAGAGATCAGTTCATCTCCCTGGATTTGTGAATTACTATCGAAACCCCAGTTCCATGTCTTAGAGGTACTGTTGTGGGCACTCTCCTTTACGTAGCCATTGTCATACTGACCAGCCTCATATGCAGGCGAAAAGCTAAGGGCAGGTCCTGAAAAATGTGCATCTACGTGAGTTAAATATGAAACGCCCAAACGCAACCTTGGGTCGACAGCTAACATATCGCTGTACTGAGAGTAGAGGCTCTGAGATACCAAGAGAAAAGCTAGTATCCGATAGATTGTAGTGTATGCAGATGCTTTCGTAGCCATACTCGTGCTAGGAAGATTTGGGATTTTCGGGATGCAGACTTAAAAAAAGACAACTGCTATGACCACGGCGCAAGGTAACTAAGTCAAGTGTAGGATTTTATGAAGGCATCTCGACTTAGGACACAAATTTTACGTGAATCTGTTGAATCTAAAGGGTAAAACTCACTCAAGATAATGAATCCCAAAGAACAGCAACGACTTCTTCTGGACCTGCAAAATGCCATACAGGCAAATGTGCAGGAACAACAAGCTGAAGCCTCCAAGGCAGAGCTCGCACAGTTAGCCGAGATTACACCTGCTGATGCCATCTACCAGATCGATAAAATTAGCGAGATGTTCGTTCTTGAATGGTTTGCAGCCAATTGGCCCGAGGATTCACCAGTGGAGTTACTGATGGAGGGCATCGAGGATGGGACCGCTATTTTTCCAGCAGGGACGGCATCTGAGAAGGTAAAGTACACTTGTATCCTAGACCCCATAGACGGAACCCGCTGCTTGATGGACGACAAGCGTTCTGCATGGGTACTTACAGCAATGGCTCCGCGTTCCGGTGATGCTAAACCGAACCTCCGTGACATCAATGTAGCAGCTATGACCGAGTTGCCACCGACCAAGCAAAGACTTGCGGATCAAATTAGCGGCATACGAGGAGATGGCAAAAGCGGCCTTATCGCCACCCGCCACGATCTAGATAACGGGACATTTAAAAACATTTGGCTGCAACCATCAAAGGCCACCGACCTCAAACATGGTCATGCAATCGTAGCCAAGTTCTTTCCAGAGGCAAAAGGACTGCTGACACAATTCGAAGAAGCACTCATCGAAAGACTTTATGGTCTGGGCAAAACCACTTACCCCATTGTTTTCGACGACCAGTATCCTAGTACAGGAGGTCAGTTCTATGAGCTTCTTTCCGGGCGTGACCGCATGACGCTAGACCTGCGCCCACTGGCATTTCGTAAAGCTGGTTACGAAAAATGTCTAGCTGCCCACCCCTATGACATTTGCACTTCGCTTCTGCTGGAGGAGGCGGGTTGCCCCATTCTAGGCATGGATGGCGGTATGCTTGACGCACCACTCGACACAACTTCTTCGGTCGGCTTTCTGGCCTATGCAAATCCCACGCTGAGAGACTCCATTCAGCCAGTCGTGGAAGAGCTAGTATCCAAATTTCTAATCTGACCCACCCGCTAATCGGTCTGCGCCATCTCCTTATCAAGGCGCTCGATGTACTCGCTGACATTACAAGTCAGCATCCGAGTCTTTTTAGGAGAAACTTCGAGCACCTTTGTAACTACGCCATCGAGGAAAGAACGGTCATGACTCACAATAATGACAGTTCCCTGAAATAGGTTCAGCGCCTCCTGTAGAACCTCTTTACTGCGTATGTCTAAGTGATTCGTTGGCTCGTCCATGATGAGGCAGTTACAGGGCTTCATCAGAAGCTTGGCCAACGCAACTCGATTGCGCTCTCCGCCGGAAAGAACTTTCGTTTTCTTAAAGACGTCGTTCCCGCTAAAAAGTAGAGCACCAAGGGCTCCGCGAGCATTGGCATCCTCGTTGCCACTAATGGACTCTTCGACTTCCGTGAGGACATCATTATCGGGATTCAGTTCCTCGGCTTGATGCTGAGCAAAGTAGCCAATTACCGTGTTTATGCCTACATCCATTTCGCCGGACTGGTAGGGTTCTGCACTTGCAAGTATTCGCATCATGGTGGACTTCCCTGCCCCATTGACACCTACAACTGCAATCCGGTCCCCTTTCTCAATTCTTAGGTCAAGACCATCAAACACAACATTATCTCCGTAGGCCTTGTGAAGTTTTTTCACCTCAATTACTTTCTGGCTCGCAGGAGGAGAGGGAGGAAAGCGTAGAAACATCTTCTTCTCCTCAGGTTCGGGCTTGATGATTTCCATCTTTTCCAACGCCTTGATTCGGCTCTGTACCATAGCCGCCTTTTTGACGTTGGATCTAAAGCGATTGATAAACTCCTTTTCCTTTTGAATTTCTTTCTTCTGGTTCTCAGCTGCCTTGCGAAGGGTTTCCTTCCGAGCGGCGCTCTCTTCCAAGTAGAATGAGTAGTTACCTTTGTAGCTGTTAAGATTCCCCAACTTCAGCTCCAGAGTCCGCTGGGTGACCGCCTCCAAAAACGCTCTGTCGTGAGAAATCACTACCAAAGCGCCTTGGTAGCCCTTGAGGTACTTTTCCAGCCAATTCTGCGAGATGATGTCGAGATGATTGGTAGGCTCATCAAGAATGAGGAGAGAAGGTTCTTTGAGTAGCAACTTACCCAAGGCAATCCGCATCTGCCAACCACCGGAAAACTCTCCGACATCGCGTGACAAGTCTTCGATAGAAAATCCCATGCCCAGCATGATCTTTCCGATTCGGGACTTCATCTTCTCAGGTTCATAACTGGCTAACTGCTGCTCCCAGGCACCCATCAGATCGATGAGATCATAAAACTCCTCAGAGTCTGTATCCATATCGGCCAGCTTATCTTCGGCTTCGTCAAGATGCTTCTTTAAATCCAGCGCACCAGAAAATGCCTTCTGAGCCTCTTCCTCCAAAGTACATCCCTTGGCAGAAATGCCATCCTGAGGCAAATAGCCAACAGTAGCGAAATCCGGCTTAAGGATGGTTCCTGAATCTGGTTCGACCTCCCCCATCAGCATCTTCAAAAGGGTCGTCTTCCCCGACCCATTAGAGCCGACTAGAGCAATCCGGTCCAAGGGACTGATGACTTCGGAAATCTTACCAAACAATACTTTGTGCCCAAAGGCTAAGTGGACGTCTTTTATTTGAATCACGCGCTGGGGGTAGCAGATTCTCCAGAGTCTTCAACTCCAAGTGATCAATTTATCGAAAAATCTCGATTGAAGCCTCTGAATCTACACCAACCTTAATCAATGTCTAATTTCTGATGAATTGTTATATTGATTAGAGTATTCCTTTGAGAATTTTTGATTTATTAGTCCCAAACAAGATGGTCAAATGTTGAAACAATTTGCGCCGACAATGACGCACCGCAGGCGCCGCGACGAGGAGACCAATTGGGTCGAGTCGATCTTTCAGCAGCGCAATCTGTTTGGCATGAAGCCGTG
>CAJWWL010000191.1 GCA_913048125.1 uncultured Opitutia bacterium
CATTAAAGCTCAGAGTGAACTCTTGCGGTTTTTGCTGCGGTGGATTTAGGGCGAGCCCAGCTTCGCGGCCTGGCTCCGAAAGAGCTTGGATTTCTTGCACTTCCAGTGCTCGTTTATAAATGCGTACCCCATCAATTTGTCCTTTGAACAACTTGGAGTCTTGAATGCGACCGATGTAGAGATCTACTTTTGGATTATCCAAAGCTTTGGGAGCTATGGTTCCTTGCCCAACCTGAAAGCCGTTCAGGTACAGCCTTGTCTCATTTTTTCCGCGCTTTACAACGGCAGCTACATGTTGCCATGCATTCTTACGGATTACACCGGGTCGAGATTGTACAGTGCCATTGGGTTGATTGCTTGGATTAACTGTTTCGATGCGTAATACGCCTCGATTGTTGGGCATGTCAAAGTACCAACCGTGTGTCCAACTGTACTTGCCGAGGCAAACGATTCCCCCTTGTCTTAATTCTGTGGGCCGAATCCAGGCCGAAACTGTGAACTCACCGACTCCGACGTCCATGGACTGGTCTCGTCTTACAACTACAGCGTCGTCTTTGCCATCTAAGTCCAACGCCTTGCCCATACCAAATGGCGGAGCTACAAACTTCGCTTTTCCAAGGACTCGGCCTTCCAATTTCTTTTGGGCTGGAAGACTTTGTGCATTTCCATCCAGTTCCCACCTCCCAATCAGCCCTTGATCAAGTTTCTTCACTTCTACAGAGGCATCTCCTTTAAAAGGTTTTTGATGAAATATATCCGCTTGGTAGATTCCTGCCTTGGGGATAATAATTTTTTCAACCGATCCTGTACTAAAAAAAGATACCGTATCTTCACTAGGTTCAGCCGGTTGAGTTCCCCGCTCCAACAATAGCGCATCCTCGTATTTAGCTGCTTTGACCCGAATGCGAAAATTTCCATTTTTTGGTAATTCCCTAAGGGATATTTTGAAGTTTGCCCTTGGACCATAAGTGCTTTCCACCTGCCACATCTCAGCACTCGGAATTGCCTGTCTAAGCAGCAAGCCATTTGAGGCGACTTGATAGGCTTTCCCTAGCGGATAGCCACCTGATCCTCTCATGCATGCAAAGACTGCATGGTAGATGCTGTCGTACTCCCGCCAACCTCGAACGGTACTGTTCCCTTTGTAGCCCTCGTTGAAGCGCCACTTTGTACGCATATTAAACTGGGAGAAGGCAAATGGTTTTTTCAGGACAGGCTGGCTTACAATAAAACTGTCATTGGGTAGCAAGTGATTAAGCGCACCAAGAATCAACTTGTCTGGACATGGTTTGGGGTTGATTTTGTTTCCCAAGTCCATGCGAAAGGACTGAATGATGGGCTTTTTTTCAGGTTCGAAAATGGCTAGGTCCAAAGCCCGCTCAGCAATCTCAAAATAGGTCTCAACTAGGAGTGGTGATAACAACATCGATTCCCCGTTGTTTACGAATCCGTCTTTGGACTTAGCGTCCGGTGGGAGCACTCCTGTAAGATCCTCTTCGATTCCCAGCAAATCTTTCAATGTATTGCGGTATTGACTCACTGTGAGGCGTCGCGCACCACCGTTCTTGGGACGCACTCTTGTCTTGGCTTGAGTTAATGCATCATCAATCCATGCGACCAGATTCAATCGCTGAATTTGACTCGGTTGTGGTTCTTCCTCGGGAGGCATTTCTTCATCGAGCAATTGCTTTCGAATAATTTTCCAATGCCGCACCTCTTTGTCAGGTATAGAGCCGTCGAGATAGTCGACTCTAACGCCGGCCTTAGACTTTTTTTCACTATGGCAATCGAAGCAATACTGGCTAAGCAGAGGCCGGATGTCTTCCTTGAACGCTTTTTGAAGTTGCTCCGTTTCTAAAGCACATAGGGAAGACGCTATCCCCAGCAAAATGCATGTCTGGACTCGTTTCATTTCATCAAGAAGTCTCAAGATTCTTTGGGCTTAATAGATCTAAATCAAGGTAAAGGGACATAGATTATCGGGATTGACGAATTGTGAGAATAGATGACTCATTGCTACCAACAATTTTTTCTGGCCTAAAAGCACAAACATTTAGCTATAATAAAAGGCTCGCAGTGAGGTTTACCCACGCAAATTATTTATGATATGAGTGATCGACGTAATTTCTTGAGAGGATTAGGCGGGGTTTGCTTGGCATTGCCGGCATTTGAATCCTTGTCTGGGGCGGTAGCTAGCGGGCAGAAGGCAAAGCGGTTCGTATGCGTTGCTCCCGGTTATGGAATGTACCCTGGAGGATTCTTTCCGGAGCAGACCGGCTCAAGCTATGCGATGCCTAAACTTCTGGAGCCTATGCAAAGACACAGGGCTGACTTCAGCGTGTTTAGCAATCTCGATCATCCTGGGGTAGGAGGTGGACACGGGTGCACCAACACTTTTCTTAACGGCATGGAGCTCAAGGATACCAAGGATAATCCTCAACGCCTGCACTCACTTGACCAACTATTATCAGAGAAGATAGGCCAGCAAACACGTTTTGGATCCCTAAGGCTTGGCTCGGGTGGTATTTCATGGTCACGTGCTGGAGTCAAGCTACCCACCGAGGGTGGTCCTGCTACTCTGTTTGCTAAGCTTTTCCTCGAGGATAACTCGAAAATGAAAGCCAATCAGCGACGGTTTATCGAAGAGGATGGAAGCATTCTGGACGTTGTGCATGCGGATGCTCGTCGATTGGGTACGCGCATGGCCAAGACCGACAAGGACAAGTTGGATGAGTACTTGACCGCTGTGCGCGAAGTGGAGCGTAGGCTTCAAAGACAGGCTAAGTGGATTGATGTCCCCAAGCCACGTCAGAATGACGAAGTCATACGTGGAACCGATGAGATGCCCGTAGACTTAAGCTATCCTTACAACACACCTGTCATGTATGACCTCATGGTGTTGGCTCTTCAGACTCAGTCTACCAACGTCATCACCTTTGGGCATCCGGGAGGCAATCGCTTGTTTCCTTTTGATGGAATTGAACTCGGTTATCACTCACTGACCCATCATGGTAAACGTCCAGACTTGCTCCGCCAACTGACCATTATTGAGCTCTACTACACCCAGCAGTTGGCCCGGTTTCTTGACCGAATGAAGAGAACCAAGGATGCCGATGGTCGATCACATCTTGACTCTACCATAGTCATGTTTGGAAGCGGAATGGGTAATGCAAGTTCCCACTCAAGTCGTAATTTACCCGTCCTGCTTGCTGGTGGCGGCTTTAAGACAGGTCACCATCACACCTTTGAACGCCAAGGTCGTGACGGTCGTCCGCTTTGCGACCTTTTTGTCTCTATTCTTCAACAACTCGGCGTAGAAGCGGACAGCTTTTCTACCAGCCAGGGCAACCTAAACCACTTGGTTGCGTGAAGTTGTTGTTTACTTTTGCAGCACTGGCTGTCTTGCTGTTTTCAACGCTCGGCGCTGCTGATTCCCCAGAGGAACTTCAGGCTTTTCTCAAGAACTACTGCATAAAATGTCACGGATCCGAGAAGCAGAAGGGCGACCGTAGATTTGATGCTCTCAAAGGTGACCTTACCTTGTTGGAGGAGGCTGAGGCTTTTCAGGAAATCCTCGATCAGCTAAACCTTGCTGAAATGCCACCGGAGGATGAGCTGCAACCTGATCCCGACGAACTACGCCGTGTAGTTGCTCATCTTACTGAGGCTTTGGCAGTCGCTCGTGAGAATGCGAAGGGAAATACTGGTGAAGTCGTATTGCGCCGCCTGAATCGTGAGGAATACCGCAATACCATCCGCGATCTTTTCAAATTGAAGATGGTCGACTTTGACCCAACAACTACGTTTCCACCGGATGATGCTGTGGAAGGATTCGACAATGTGGGGGAGGGGCTTGTCACCTCTGAACATCTTCTTCGCAACTACCTTGATGCGGCACGAATGGTTGCGGATAAAGTTATTCGACCCGGGCCAAAGCCGAAGATGATTCGATACGAAAAAGCTAATGAAGCACCAACGGATTCGTTGAATAAAGAAGACCGTGCAGCTGCGGGTCGGATGTTCATCAAGTTTCGTCAACCGCTGGGAATCGCACAATTGGACAAACGTCGCGGTGTCCCAGCTACTGGAGAGTATGTCATCCGTTTTTCGGCACGAGCTATACGCCGAAACTCTCGCTACAAGGATGAGGATCTCAGGTTCAATTCAGAAGAGCCAATGCGTCTTTCGATTTCGATCGATTCAAGAGAGTTGGGAGCAACTGCGCATCGGATCATTGGCGAGTACGAAATTCCTGATGACCGGATTATTGAAATCGAGCATAGAGTCTGGCTGGAAAAGGGTTTTACCTTCCACGTGCATTGGGCCAATGGTCCCAATGGATCCTTCAAGCGCATTCTCCGTAAGGTTTTGCCAAGATACAACAAAGACGCGCTATACCCTGCTCGTAATCCACCCGAGATGTACATTGGATCAGGGCCTGAACTTCATGTCTATACCTTGGGGATCGAGGGGCCCTTCTACGAAGAGTGGCCACCGCCAGGTTTTGACCGCTTCTTTCCTGTTCCCACGGGAAGACTCGACAAACAATACTTGCGTGACTCTTTAACACGCCTCGCGAATGCTGCTTTTCGTCGTCCAGTCACCATGGATGAAATCCAACCTTACCTGGAATTAACTGAGCAATATTTGGAGTCCAAAAAAGACTTTTGGGCGGCTGCGCGCTACGGAGTACGAGCCATCCTCACCTCCCCGCGTTTTATCTACCTTGTCGAAAACGCTCCTCATCCTGCTGGTCAGTGGCTCGATGGCTATGAACTGGCTTCTCGTCTTTCATATTTTCTTTGGAGCTCCATGCCCGATGAAGAATTACGTGCCGCTGCTGCTTCAGGTCGCTTGGGAACTCCGGATGGGTTGAGAGCAGAGGTCGAGCGTATGCTGAAGGATTCTCGGGCATCCGCCTTCAGCAGAAACTTTGCCGAGCAATGGCTACACCTTCGAAAACTCGGCGAGATGCCTCCCGATCCGGAAAAGAATCGTGCCTATTACCAAGATGATCTCGAGACAGCCATGCGCGACGAGACTCGCCTCTACTTCCAGCATGTTCTCGATCATAATCACAGTCTTCTTCAATTCATTGATTCAGACTACACCTTTCTCAACAGCGCGCTGGCTCGGCACTACGGAATCCCGGGGGTCTCCCATACAGAGTTTCAACGCGTCCAACTTAAACCCGAATACAATCGGGGCGGCTTGCTAGGGCAGGGGAGCATCTTGACCGCTACCTCCAATGGAGTTGAGACCCAGCCTGTATTACGTGGAGTCTGGATTCTTGAAAACCTGCTCGGTACTCCGCCCAGTCCGCCTCCACCTGATATCGAACCAATTGAACCAGACACCCGTGGCGTTGCTACTATTCGAGAGCTTATGGTCAAACACCGTGAAAATGCCACCTGCTTTGAATGTCACCGCAAGATTGATCCACTGGGACTTTCTTTGGAGACCTACGACTTTCTTGGGCGCTGGCGGGAGAATTATTCAAAAAAGCTCCCAATCGATACTTCCGGAAAAATGCCCGACGGTACTGTCATCCATGGTCCAGATGGCATCCGCAAGTATCTAGGTCAGAGGCCGGACCAGTTTGCTCACTGTCTTACGGAGAAGCTTTTTGTCTACGCTTTGGGGCGACGGATCAGTTTTACTGACCGCGATGACATCGACCGGATTGTTTCTGAGCTACCTAAGCATGATTACGGTCTCCGGGAGTTGGTTCATCAAGTCATTGCCAGTGAACCATTTCATTCCAAATGATAAAAAAACTACTCATTTGTTTTGGTCTGGCGACAGCCCTGCATGCGATTGAACGACCCAATATAATATTCATCATGGTTGATGATATGGGGCGGGACTGGGTTAGTTGTTATGGTGCTAACCACCCAACTCCTAATATTGACAGGTTGGCCACGCAGGGCGTGCGGTATGAAACGGCTTGGTGTACACCTATTTGTACTACAACCCGGGTCACTCTTTTGACCGGTCTTTATCCTTGCCACCATGGTTGGGTGCAACACTACGATGTTCCACGTTGGGGTGGCGCTGGTTTACGTCCGGATCGCTTCACCACTTTTGCCCGTCTTTTACGTGGGCAAGGATATTCCACTGCGATCGGTGGTAAATGGCAGATCAATCATCTTGGAGCGCAAACTGATATCCTCGAGCAACATGGCTTCGATGAGCATTGTGTTTGGCCAGGTGTCGAAGCCGGTAAGCCGGAAACTGAAGAACGCTTTTGGGACGGTCTTATTGCAACCAATGGCAAACGTGAAAAAGTCACCTACGGGCCAGACAAAATTAATAATTTCCTAATTGATTTCGTTAAGCGTAAACGTGACCGCCCATTTCTGATTTACTATCCCATGCTACTCACTCATGGGCCGCATACAACTACTCCGCTCAACAAAGCCAATCCTCCCAAAGAAAAGCCTGCACTTTATGCTGGTAATGTCACCTACATGGATCATCTGGTTGGTAAGCTGGTCAACGCAGTCGATGCACTTGGGCTTGGAAAGCGTACCATGATCATCTTCACGGGTGATAATGGTTCTGCCTCTTCCGGAATGTTAAATGGAAAACCATACCCCAAAGGCAAAGGACGAGAAGCTGATTGGGGAGTCCATGTGCCATTTGTCGTGCGTGCTCCGTTTCTAACTCAAGGCGGCTATTCATCACGCGACTTGATTGATTTTACAGACCTATATCCAACCTTTCTCGATCTGGCTAGTATACCTATTCCAAAAAATTTGAAACTTGATGGCCGATCCTTCCTTCCAAGCTTACGAGGCAGTGTGGATCCATTTGAAAAGCGCAGTTGGATCTATTCTCAACTCGGCAATTTTCGTGTGATTCGAGACTGGCACCACTTGGTAGATAGCAAGGGTGCCTTCCACGATATGAAAAAAGACCCACTCCAGTTGGAGAAGGTGAACCCCCTCGATAAAATTGCGCCTGGTCGTAGGCAGCGACTCGAGATGATCTTAAAGCGTTTCCCCACTAATGCGCCTGCACCATTTCCTGAATTCGTTGGATGGATATCGTAGTGAACATCGTGAATCAATTGAACCAGCGACCATAGCCAAGGAGGGCGATATTCATTGGCTCGAAACAATCTATCAATCACAGTACC
>CAJWWL010000192.1 GCA_913048125.1 uncultured Opitutia bacterium
CATCAATGCGACCACGAAGATTGGTGCTTGGGTGCCCCTTGTCAGGCTTGGGCCAATTACCTAATTCGGCTTTATCAATTGAAAACTTGGTTCTAGAACGGAGTTTCTGTTCGTGAACCTTCCTACCATCTACGTGGTGGCGAACGACATTCTTTTGATGATCATACACCGTGACCAGATGCGACCATTCACCTAGCCGGTTGTGCAGCACCTTGTCCGTTTGGTAGACCCATGACTCTGGTTGCTTAGGAGGTGATGGCGGATTGCGCAGATTGAGTCTTTGGCGCCGAGCAGGACCCTTAATGGAGAGAAGCATACGTCCTTCGTTATCTACTTGCCAGTGCGGAGCGCCAGGATTCTCACTAGCGCATAAAAACAACGATGTGGTGGTATAGTTAAGGCGATCTAAGCGAACCCATGCGGCAAAACTCATCGACTCGTGCAGACCTGGGATGTCAATCCTGACACGGTCACTACCTCGCTTAAAATGCAGGGCTCCTTTGCCGGGCCAGCGCCCCTGAACCCACTCGCACCCGATTAGAGCGCCATTGGAACTACGGGCTTTGTTAAGAGCTTGGTCTGTAACATTTCGAGACCACGCCTGTTCGTTATCAAAAGTGTAGTAGAGAAGGAGGCGCTCATCCTCTCTCATCTCCTCACTATGCTCAACCCAGCGTGAATAGCGGGCTTGCAGTTCTTCAATAGAGCGCTCTGCCAATCCAGCCGCACCGATGAATTCACTCTTGGGCATATCAATCTTGACGATCTGGCCCTTTGAATCGACAAAGATCGATTCGCCGGCATTGAGCTCGGAAACCTCAATCTCAGGCTCATCCCCAGGCTTGGCTTCATTTTTGTGCAACTCAACCTTGCCCTCGTATACAACTACCTCGATTTCGCCGGCAGTACTAACATTCATACCAAACTCAGTACCTAGGTCGATGACTTCCAGTTGCTTGGCGCTAATCTGAAAACCAGTGGCCTGTTCAGGAACAATAGCACGGATTTTGCCATGGTGACAAAAAGCGGCATCCTTAGTTTGTAGATCTAATTTGGCTGGCCCCTCGATGATAACGATGGCACCACTTTTGAACTCGAGTTGCGCAAGTCCCGCAGCAATCTCTATCGGGCCTTTGGGGAGTTCTCGCCCAGTTTTTACTGCAGAATCAGGGTCATCCCACTCTAACCCCCAAGCTTGCGTCAAAATTGCTACACCGTCCACCATCGGCAAAGATGATGGAGTCTGCAATTGAGGCGACTCTGGTTCTTGGATAGCATCGGCTTTGGGCTGCTCAGATTTAGGCAAGAAGTTCAGTGCAACAAATCCAAGAACGATAGCCGCTGCTATAGCAACCAGGGACTTGAGGACAGTCTGTGGAACAACCGTGCCAGACTGGGAATCAGGAGAGTAACCCTCCGGATCATCATCAGGTATGGCTCCCTGAAATTCAGCAGCGTAATGATGCAAACTGGCATTCATGTCCATGAACTTGATGTAGCGACGCCGAGCAGCCTTGCTGCGAATCAACCACTCTTCGAGGTCTTCTCGTTCAGTTTCGGAAATACTACCCTCAACGAGTGAATTAACCAGCTCGTCGAACTTCAGGATCTCATCATCGGAAAGTCTCATACGTTATCTCGGATAGCCCACTCAAACGTTACGCAATCATAGAGGACTTTGCGAATGCGAGATAGGGCTTTATAGGTAGCCTGAATAGAACGACCGCAAACCTCGGAGGCGGTCTGCGCGTTACAGCCAGGCTCATACCGTGTTATAATCATTGTGCGGTCCCGCTCGTTTAGTTTCTGAAGGCAGGCATTGAGAGACTCATGTCGAACATCCAGTTCTTTGGCCATCTCGACCATGGTTTCAGAAACCGTATCCATAAGGTCCTGATTAAAGATAACCTTCGCTGTGGCGTACTTTTTGCGAGCTGCACGTACCTTCCAGAAGGCGATTTGGCACGCCCAGGCAAGAAAGTTGGTTCCCTCCTTGAAATCGACGAATTTCTCACAGATCGTAAGGCAGGTTTCTTGTAATAAGTCTTCAGCGTCTTCACGATTGGGCACCATAGTGAAGATGTAGGAAAAAATGCGGCGCTGGTGCTTCATTAGAAGAGTAACCAGTTCCTGATTACGCTCAGGTGGTATGACGCCCTGCGCAGAAACACTCTTAGGCTTCCCTAAGTTGCCCTTAGATGCCTTGTGTCTCTTAGCAGTTGCCTTCTTATGTTTACGCTTGGCCACAGCGGACTGAAATATGGCATCTGCTCACCTTATGGACAGATGAATTTGAATGCAGTTAAATTGGGGGTTGAATTATGAATGATGCTGTTGGGGTTTGGCATCGTTTTAATAATAAATAGATTTTTCCCGGAAGTTTGCACACATTTTTATAAATTAATCTTCAATCCTTTGTTTCGGCGAAGTGCGGATGAGGTCAGCAGAGTCAAGATCTCGCCGAAAGATTTCTTCTTTAGCATCCTCTAAATTACGGGCCTTAAGGCGGACGTTTTGAATCTTTCGCTTCTGAACAATGACACCTCTCTTGGAGATCTGGGGAATCAGGGTTACCCGATAGTAAAAAGCTCCAGTCGAAGAAACCGATATACGATGAGCTATTCGGCGATGGTACTTGCGGCGGCGCTTAACACGTCGTACGGAATTGGGTGGATGGTGGACTGAACCTTCCCGTTCGTCACGAACGACTTTGCCGCCAGACTCCCTAATGACGCGCTTCAATGCTCGGGGACCTAGATATTTATTGAGGGGGTCCGCACAGGAAAATCCCGGACTGTAATGTACCTCCTCATAGGGATCATTGATGACCAGAACCTTGTGAACTGGCCCAATGCCCCCCTTGAAATTCTTCCAGAACCACTGAACAATCTTTCTTACGGCTTCCCGGCGATCGCTGGAACGAAAGATTTTCTTAGCCACAAAATGATCATCGACCAGCCTAGCCCTTGGTAGAAGTTCCGCCCTGTAAAGAAGACGGAAGTAGTCATCATACTCCACGCGCAAAGTCGCCAAGTAAGGTCTGGTAATCTTTAATGTATTTTTGCTCATGGGGTACTAAATCCCACTTTTACAAAATAGGAATTAGCAGCCCAGTTTGGACAGCAGCAATGAGCTTATCAGTAAATTTTAGAGAGGCTATAAAAAGCGAACCAACTCCAGCCGCTAATCGTCTCTCCCCAAACAAAAGAGATGCTTCTCTCCACGAATCAGCAATTTGCCTGCGACGGGAACTGGAGAAGCGATGAGGCGTTCACCCATATTGTTTTCGTAGAGAAATTTGAAGCGACCCACTTTAATACTAGCGGTAAGAATCTTACCATCTTCACGGGTAGCGTACAAGTGATTGCCGGCAATTACTGGAGATGAATAGTAGCTGGAGCTTGCTCGTGGAAATTCTTCCTCCCAGTGACTGACACCTGTTGCTGGATCGATGCAATGTACGTGTCCTCGGTCTCGTAAGATGTAGACCTTCCCATCGGCTACGCACGGCGTTGGGACAAAAGAACCACTGTCATCGCGAGTCCAGACGCGGTGCGATTGCGTCACATCACCCTTACCTCCAATGCGCACTCCGGCCAGTTGAGTTCCTCGGCCATAGGGAACAATTGCCATATCCCCGACAACTACGTGGGAACCGACAACCACCCAGTTCTTCTTGTTCTTGGGATTGAAACCCTCACAACTCCAAAGAATCTTGCCATCCGAAGCAGAGTGGGATGTGAGACGTTCAGCTCCCCAAACCAGAACCACCTCTTTGCCATTCTCTTTCCTAACAATGGGCGTTGCATAACTATGGTCGCACTCGGGTGGCGTGTCGTAGTTGCGCTCAACTTCCCATGAAACCTCACCATTGTCTTTGTCAAAGGCAATGATCCAGGAGTTTCCTTTACGCATCAGGGCTACAACAACGTTTTGCTTTGTAAGAACTGGAGATGTCCCGAAGTCCCAGTACAATGTATCTCGACCGTAACTGGTAAGATCCTTCTTCCAGCGGACATTGCCAGCAAGGTCAAGAGATGCAAAATTTCCACTTTTAAACAACGCAAACAGCCCCTTGCCATCGGTGACTACAGAGGGATTGCTGCCGGACCCATTCCGATGCTTCCCTTTTCGCTCGGGACCTACGACTGTCTGCCAGAGTTGCTTACCGGACCAGTCGTAGGCAAGTACAGCATCTTGTGCCTCCGCAGCACAGGTCAGAACGATTTTCTCGCCCCATACAATTGGTGTTGAGCAACCTTTACCGGGGAGGGCAGTCTTCCAGAGAACATTTTCGGTGTCACTGAATTTGGCTACATAGGAACCCTTGTCTGTACTGCCTGAGCTATCTGCACCGCGCCAAGCGGGCCAGTGCTTCTTTGGAAGGAGTGCCGCGGACGCAGCCGAGAGCGACAAACAGAAGGTAAGAGAAAGATATAATTTCATGAGTTAGGTTTTGGCTGTGCGCTTAGGTTGGAGGACTACTGCAATTCACGAATCTTGAGACCTTTAAATTCAATTGGAGCGCCCTCGGACTCTAGGCATAGAAAGCCCTCGCTTGGCTTGCATTCCTCTCCGCCCGACACCTCCTCACCATTGACAGAAAGATGCACGACACCGTCCACAGCTTTGATGTAGTAGTGATTCCACTCCCCCACTCCCTTGCTTAAACGCTTAGAAGGAAAACTTCGCTTGCCGTTTGGTGCGGCCGGTGGAAATGGCTTCATTCTAGAAACACCTACGGGAAACACATCCCCGTGACTGGTAAACCATTCCGATGGCTTGCCCTTTTTCTTTAGCCAACGCTCCTCATACCCGAGATCAAGAATCTGTATTTCAATACCCTGAGGAAGTTGACCCGGCTTCAATTTATCCAGCACAGACTTGGGGCTCCAGATAAAGAGGCCGGAATTACCTGCGTATTGGAGATGACGCCATTCCAGAGTAAGTTCGAAGTTCTTGTAAGACTTGGCAGAGCGTAATCCTCCATGCGGTTTTCCTGTACAGAAGATCAAAAGGTTCTCCTTGTCGCGAAACTGAAATGTGTCGGGCTTGCAATTGAGTTGCACAAAATCCTCCTCCCAGAGAGCCTTCCACTCAGTGCCAGAAGTGTCAGGGGGAAGCTTAGGAGTCTTTTCTGCAAATAGAGTTGTGGCAATAGACAAGACAACTGGGAGCAGGTATTTCATATGGATTAAACTCGTAACGAATGCTGTGCGGGTCAACTCTGAAGCACCCTAGTTCATTTTCCTCTTGCCCCTGTAAGGACGTGGTTCACGCTGACGGTCAGCTGAAAGCTTCTCACATAGCATTATAGATGAAACTGAATAAGAAACTCTTTTTCCTGTTCGCCATAACCTTGGTCAACCAAGCGTCCGCCAACAAGAAACTACCCAACATTCTCTGGATTACCAGTGAAGACAACGGACCTCAACTCGGTTGCTATGGCGATAAATATGCGACCACTCCAAACATAGACAGTATTGCCAAGAAGGGCCTCATTTACACACGGGCCATTTCCAACGCACCGGTTTGCGCCCCTGCTCGCACCACTCTGATTTCCGGCCTTTACCCTCCCTCAACTGGAGCTGAACACATGCGCAGTATGACCAGCCTCCCTGACAAATTCAAAATGTACCCTGCCTATCTCAGGGAACTAGGCTACTACTGCACAAACAATTCCAAGGAGGACTACAATCTTCGCAAAGTGGGCGATGTCTGGCACGAAAGCAGCCGAAAAGGCCATTGGCGTAACCGCCCCGACAAGAATCAACCCTTCTTCGCCATCTTCAACATCACTACATCACACGAGAGCCAGATTCGCAAACGCCCTCACAATGCGGTGCATGATCCCTCAAAGGTCCGGGTGCCCGCCTACCACCCAGACCACCCTGCCGTTCGCCAGGACTGGGCTCAATACTATGACAAAATGACCGAAATGGACGTTCAAGTGGGTCAGCGCCTGGAAGAACTCGAGAAAGCAGGACTCTCCGAGAACACACTCATATTCTACTACGGTGATCATGGCTCTGGAATGCCACGTAGCAAGAGGTGGCCCTACTTCTCCGGACTGAATGTGCCACTGGTCATACATGTACCTGAGAAGTGGAAGCACCTTGCCCCGCCCGAGTACAAGCCTGGCGGCAGTACGGACCGCCGGGTTGGCTTCGTCGATCTAGCGCCCACGCTGCTGAGTATTGCAGGCGTCAAACCTCCCTCCCATATGCAAGGCAATGCTTTCATGGGTAAACATGCCACTCCGCCGCAGGAGTATGCATTCGGCTTCCGAGGCCGAATGGACGAGCGTTACGACATGGTTCGCAGCGTACTCGGCAAGCGCTACATCTACATTCGTAATTACATGCCTCACAAACCGTATGGACAGCACGTCAACTACATGTTCATCACGCCCACCACACAAGTTTGGAAGCAACTCTATGACGAAGGTAAGCTCAACGCCGCCCAATCCCACTTCTGGAAGACCAAACCTGCTGAGGAACTCTACGATCTCCATGCAGACCCGGACGAGGTCAATAATTTAGCTGTCGGCAAGAACCAAAAAAAGCACAAGGACGTACTTGATGCGATGCGCAGGGCTCACAAAGAACACATTGCCGAGATTCGAGACGTAGGCTTTCTGCCCGAAGGCGAAATCCATTCACGCTCAACCGGGAGCACACCCTATGAGATGGGGCACAATGGCAAGA
This sequence comes from uncultured Opitutia bacterium, assembly GCA_913048125.1. Classification (GTDB taxonomy): domain Bacteria; phylum Verrucomicrobiota; class Verrucomicrobiia; order Opitutales; family JABJCN01; genus JABJCN01. The sequence goes on from CAJWWL010000192.1 coordinate 6,708, forward strand.
AGTTTCCCTACAAAAGGATACACGCGGCTGCCGACCTTGCCTCCTCCATGCGCAAGGAGGACCTAGGTAAGATTGCCAAACTACTAGAGGATGGTGATTCGGCTGTGCGGTATTGGGGCGCGCTCGGTTTACTCATGCAGGGCAAATCTGGTTACGAACATAGCCGCGACACACTCCTCACGGCTCTAGAAGACAAATCTCCATACGTGCGCATCACCGCGGCTGAAGCACTTGGCAAATACGGCTCTAAGAGTGACATCTCCAAAGCACTTGATACGCTTGGTAAGACCGTCAACCCAGAGGACAACGGTTGCTTCCCCTCGATGCTCGCAATGAATGCAATTGATCATCTCGATGATACTGGCCGTCCCCTGCTTCAGTTGATCCAAAACATGCCGAAC
>CAJWWL010000193.1 GCA_913048125.1 uncultured Opitutia bacterium
CGTCGGTCCGCGTCTTGAGTGTTGTTGAGGATTGCGAATAACTGGAAATATTCCTCCTGCGAGAGGGGGTCGTATTTGTGGTCATGGCACTGCGCGCATGCCATGGTAGTCCCCATCCAGACGGCCATTGTGGTGTTGACTCGGTCGACAATTGCAGCGTTGCGAAACTCCTCATCATTAGTGCCGCCCTCATTGTTGGTCTGTGTATTACGGTGGAACGCTGTTGCCGTTAGCTGTGCGTTGGTAGGTTCTTCGAGAAGGTCACCAGCAATTTGCTCTATCGTAAACTGGTCGAAAGGTTGGTTGCGGTTGAAGGCCCGAATGACCCAGTCACGATAACCCCAGATCGTACGCGGTTGGTCGTCAGCGTATCCTGCGCTGTCGGCGTAGCGAGCAAGGTCAAGCCACATTCTGGCCCAGTGCTCGCCATAAGCTTTAGAATCTAGAAGTTGGTCGACGAGTTTACCATAGGCATTCGGAGATTTATCATTTGCAAAGGCATCCGCTTGCTCTGGGGTAGGCGGTAGTCCTGTAAGATCAAGAGAGAGGCGGCGGATAAGTGTCTTTCTGTCTGCTTCCTTGGATGGTTGGAGTCCGACTTTACTCAGTCTTCGAAGAATATACTTGTCGACATCGTTGGTGGACCACTTGTCGTTCTTTGGTGTTGGCGTTTCTGGACGTACAGGGGGGATGTAGGCCCAATGCTTTTCGTACTTTGCACCCTGAGAAATCCATGTGGAAAGGCTTTCTTTTTGTTTTGGGGTTAAAGGCGCGAGTTTAGCTTCAGGAGGAGGCATGACCTCATCAATGTCTTTACTGTATATGCGTGCAATGACTTCACTATCTGCAGGCTTACCTGGCACAATAGCTCGCACTCCATTATTATCGGCAGTCGCTGATTCAAATTCATCCAAGCGTAAACCTGCTTCCCGAGAGTTGGCATCCGGTCCATGACATTGGAAGCAGTTTTGCGAAAGGATGGAACGAATGTCCTGATTAAAGGTAAGTTCTGTCGCCCTAGCGAAAATAGCCGATATAAGCGCCAAAGCGCACGCGACAATCGTTTTAGAAATAGTTAAAATCCTCATGCTCGCTCTCTGAATCTAATACCTCTAGGAAGTCATTCAATAAAGACTGGTTAATGTTTTAGGGTTCTAGGACGCACTCCGCAAGTGCTTTAGTAATAGAACAAGCACAGGTTAATATCGCTTAAATTCCATTTTTTGAACTTGTGAGAAATTTGGCTTAGGCTTGTAGTTTTTATAACAATGCAAATCAAGTTACTGAACTTCTCATTTTTTTTATGGTTCACCTGTGCCATTATATGCCGTGCAGACTTTGCGGTTCAGGAGACTAAATCTGGGGCGGTGGTTACCTTCCAGGGTGAGCTCGTAACCAATTATATCGTGAATGAGTCCAACAAGCCATTTCTGTGGCCGTTGGTAGGGCCTGGCGATATTGAGATGACCCGGGCTTATCCCATGAAGGATGTTAAAGGTGAACGCCGCGATCATCCACACCACAGATCCATTTGGTTTGGCCACCAAAGTATAGATGGATTTGATACTTGGCACGAGCCCAAAACCTATATGGACAGACGGGGTTCAGATGATGAAAAGAAGAGACGGTTGGCCAAACTCGGCCCAACTGCACACCGCAAATTTTTAAAACTATCTGGGGGAAAGCATGCCGTTATTGTGGCAGTGAATGATTACCTGGCTAGTGACGGTAGAAAACTGCTAGCTGATAAGCGAACCTTAACCTTCCGAAGATATCCGACACAACTCTTGTTGGACTTTGATATTGTCTTTACGGCAGAACATGGGGATTGCCGTATCGGAGACATGAAAGACTCAGGTTTCAGTGTTCGTGTACCAACCTCCATGGACGTGGACAGCAAGAAAGATGGACGTATTATCAATAGCGAGGGCCTTACTGACAAAAATGCATGGGGTAAGCGTGCCAAATGGGTCAGTTACACCGGCCAGGTCGAAGGCAAGGTCAGAGGGATAGCTATCCTCAACCATCCTGAAAGTTTTCGCCATCCCACCCCTTGGCATGTCCGCACCTACGGGCTTTTCACAGCAAATCCATTTGGTACTCGTTCCATTGCCAAGGAAAAAGATGGTACTTTTGTTCTCGAAAAAGGGAAGTCCTTTAGTCTACGCCATCGCGTCATTTTCCACGAAGGCAATACTGACGAGGCTGATATTTCTAAGGCGTGGGTCGACTACGTGTCAGGCACTTAGGTTTGCACTTGTTTTGATTGTCGTTTGAGCATCTTCAGGCTCGTTATAACGTGCCGAGCCTTATGTTTTTGGACTATTAAGGTTCACGAATTATAGAGTTATGGGATGGCAGTAATAGACTGCCTTAAGGAAGAAATTTACACTTTTTTTGGCTTAGTCTCCAAAAGCGTGTATAGTGGAGTATGCGTACGTTCTAGCGCGCCTCACATTCCCTTAACCCAACAACCCAGGATACAATCATGCCATATCAATTAATGGATATACCAAAATTCAAAGGCTCTACCGATGAACGTCTAAATAAAGCCAACATATGGGCGGCGGAGAATTGTCCTGGTCGCGAATTTACATTGGAGGAAATTGCAAACCTTATGGGGGTTACCCGTGAACGCGTTCGACAGATTGAATTTCGGGCGTTGCGTAAACTGCGTCATCCATCTCGAAGCGTCCTTCTCACCGATTAGTCAACCCGCAAGCATGGGTGAAGGTTTTGGCCCTACTGTCCTCGCCCCAGTATCTAGGCAAGTCAGGTATCTTTAGCTACAAATCCCTCTGCAGGATTTTTACGCTTAGATAACGGTCGAACTTTCTTCCGGCTTCATCAAGGGTCCCGACATCAGTAAATCCAAATTTCTTGTGTAGCCTCAACGATGCATCGTTTGGAAGAGAGATGAGCGCATAGGCTCGGTGAAGTTCTGGGTGGCTTTCCAGATTTTTCAGCAGTTCCTTGTAAAGGAGTTTGCCTACTCCACGACCTGATTCTCCATTACGCAAATACACGCTGGTCATCACCGAAGTGTAATACGCTGCACGTTCGTGATAGCGTACACTGCTAGAGAAGCCTATGAGTCTTGCATTCTCCTCGGCTACTAGTAGGCGGTGGGGGCCGTTCTCTGAGAACTGTTCAAACCATTTCTCCCGATCGCTGGTAGTTACTGCCTCTGTTTCAAACGTAACGGTGGTTTCGGTTATATAGTGGTTATAGATGTCCGCGACTGCGGCCATGTCTTCAATTTTTGCTGGGCGGATGGTCATCATTGAGGGCGCAGGAAAATGATGTGGTATTATCAGCTGTGCAATGATGAAAAACATTGTGCGCGTATGAAGAAAAATGATAGCTCATTGGCATGAGAGGCTTTCACATCTATGGGATTTTCTTAATCTTTGGTCTCTATACATCTAACGGTGCTATCCGTTCTGGTTGGGAGATTCCGGAAGATACACCGGGAGGTAAGACTTTGCGCAAGTATTTCGAGTTGGAGACAGCGCGCTTGGAATCCAGAAGCCTTGCTGAAATTGAGACGCCTTTGGACTGGAAGGCTCAGCGTTCCGAAAGAGTACTTCAGATGCAGAAAATGCTGGGTATGCCTCCCATGGAAAATCGTCCACCCCTGAAGGCGAAGGTCACTGGCACTATCAAGAGTGATGACTTTATCGTGGAAAAACTTCACTTTCAGTCATTACCAGGTTTGTACGTGACTGGGAACCTCTATCTACCTTCAGTCCGCGCCAAGAAACTGCCTGGGGTTCTATACGTTTGTGGACATGGAAGGGTTAAGGAAAACGGTGTCAGCTACGGCAACAAGACACACTACCAGCACCACGGTGCTTGGTTTGCACGTAACGGCTATGTCTGCCTTTCCATCGATACTATCCAGCTTGGTGAAATCGAGGGATATCATCACGGTACTCACTCGGGGAAAATGCTTTGGTGGATGTCTCGTGGTTACACGCCTGCTGGTGTCGAGGCATGGAATGGAATTCGTGCAATCGACTACTTACTGACTCGGACTGAAGTTGATGGCTCTCGTATCGGAGTCACTGGGCGTTCTGGTGGCGGAGCCTATTCTTGGTGGATCACTGCGTTAGACGAGCGTGTTAAGGTTTCAGTCCCTGTTGCGGGTATTACCAGTCTTCGTAATCACATCATCGATGGTTGTATCGAGGGCCATTGCGACTGCATGTTTATGGTCAACTCCAGTCAATGGGACTTTGCGGAAGTTGCCGCATTGGTAGCTCCTCGGAAGCTTCTCATTAGCAATACCGATAACGACATCATCTTTCCCCTAGATGGTGTAGTCGACGTCTACAACAAGACACGACGTATTTACAAGCTACTCGGTGTTGAGAACAACATTGGCCTACATGTAACCGATGGAGGTCACAGCGATACGCAACCACTTCGTATGGGTGCTTTTCACTGGTTCAACAAGCACTTGAAAGGTGAGAGTTCGCTGGTAAAGACTACCGCCGAAAAGTTCTTTGAGCCAGAAAATCTTAAGGTTTTCACTGAGCTGCCACAGGACGAAATTACATCTACAATTCACGATAGTTTTGTTCCTGTCGCCTCAGCCCCAGAACTCCCAAACAATGCTGCTGTTTGGAAACTTCGAGGTGATCAACTACTTACCAAGCTTCGCGCAACAACCTTCTCGGGATGGCCTGAGGAAGACTCTATCGACCCAGCGCCGAAACTCTATAAAAACTCAGTTTTTGATGGTGTTCGATTTCAACAATATTCCTTCACTGCCCAGGAACCATTTCAACTTCAATTATTCCTAATGCATCGCGATGGTCTTGAGCTAGAAGACCTTGATCTCGTCGTACTAAATGTCCTTGATGAGACAAGTTGGAGAGAGTTCCTCGCTTGGGCTAAAGTTGGTTTTGAAAAGACCTTAGCTAGTTATGAGACCAAAACCCTCGACAAAGCTGGCTGGAACGAGCAACGCAAGATGCTCAACAACTTCAATTGGGGTATGGCTTATGTTGCTCCACGAGGTGTAGGTCCAACACGATTTCCGATAGAAAGCCACAAAGGTATACAAATCCAACGTCGATTTTATCTTCTCGGCCAGACCCTTGAAGGTATGCAGACTTGGGACGTGCGTCAGGCATCACGCGCCCTAAGCGTATTGCATGGAATGAAGAACGTTCAGCGATGGATGCAAGCCGATGGGCATTCCGCTGGTCTTGCCCTGTATGCGTCTCTATACGAAGAAGGCATCCATCGGTTAGACCTCCATAATCTTCCCGCTTCCCACCAATCTGGTCCGCAATACCTTCACATACTTCGCTATCTCGACATTCCTGAAACTGTGGCTCATGCTGCAACACGCAGTCAGGTGCGCATTTACACCAGAGACACGAAAGGATGGGAGTTTCCTTCCAAGGTTGGCAAAAATCTCGGCTGGGGAAGTAGACAGTTCAAGGTTCAAGTTCTGAATGATTAAATTGGAACTATCTGTAACCAAGTTTGAAACGGTCCATGCGGCGCTTCTTTTGCCTAGTGCTTCTGGCTTGACGGGTTTTATCGGCTAGTTGACGGAGTTCGGTGTATTGAATTTCTGTGATTTCCCCTGCGACTTTAGCGTCTTCAATAAGTTTGAAGTGATTGCCATGGCGCATTGGATCGTAGGTATTTTCCAAGTAGGTGTAGCGGAGCATGGCATCATGCCACTTAATACTTTTTGTAATGCCATTTTGTGCATCCAGTTTGATGCGTTCTATTAGATATTGAAACGTATTGATTTCTCCAAAACTGTGCGCCTTTTCCAGTTGTCGGACTTGTTTCAGGTGGGTGTCTGCAAGGTGATTACAGCCTGAAATACAAAAGGTGAGCAGGATGACCAATTTTTTCATCTGACAATTCTTGCAACTCAGTACATTCATACGATTATAAACCCCAACCTGACTACCTCAAAAACTTCCACTCCCACTTGTATACAAAATATGAACGATCAACCTGAATCCACTCGCCGAAACTTTATCAAATCAACTGCCGTTGCTGGAGCGTTGGCTGCACCTGGAATTCTTAGGGGCGACAAAAAAGAAAGCACCTTGCGTGTAGGACTTGTGGGGTGCGGTGGTCGCGGCACAGGCGCTGCCTCTCAAGCTATGAAGGCAGACCCAAACGTTCGACTTGTGGCGATGGGAGACCTTTTTCAAGATCGTATCGACCGAAGCTGGGAATCCCTTAAGGGTCGTGGGAAAGAGCGTTTCGATGTTAAGCCTGAGAATAAGTTTCTGGGTTTTGACGCTTACAAGAAGGTCATTGAAATGGTAGATGTGGTCATTTTGACGACGCCGCCATTGTTCCGTCCTATGCAGTTGGAGCAAGCTGTGAACCAAGGCCGACATGTTTTTTTTGAGAAACCAGTTGCTGTTGATGCTACTGGCGTGCGCAAAGTTATTGAGCTAGCTAAAAAGGCTAAGGCCCAGAATACAGCCATGATGTCAGGCTTCTGCTGGCGATACCACTATCCAAAGCGTGCGGTCTTCAACAAGATCCTTGAGGGTGCTATTGGGGATATCCGTACGGTTTACACTACCTACAACACTGGACCTGTTTGGAAGAAGAAACGTCAAGAGGGTTGGAGTGACTGGGAAGCTCAACTTCGCAACTGGACTGGCTACACATGGCTCAGCGGGGACAGTATAGTAGAGCAAGCCGTACACAGTTTGGATATGGCGATGTGGGCAATGGGTGAAAAGACACCCGTGAAAGCAGTTGGTACTGGAGGACGTCAGACATATGATGACAGCTTCGACACGTTTGGTAATATCTACGACCATTTTGGTGTCACCTTTGAGTTCGAGGATGAATCAAAGCTGTTTCATTTCAGTCGCCAACAACGGGGTACTGCAGGAAGCTATGAGTGCGAAGTGCATGGCTCTAAGGGTATTGCTTCAGGGAAGAATCGCCATGCTGTTCTCACAGACGAGACATGGCGCTATCGAGGTCCCTCTAATGACATGTACCAG
>CAJWWL010000194.1 GCA_913048125.1 uncultured Opitutia bacterium
GAGCCAAGGCAGCGTCCTTGCTCGCCGAGTGCGCCCCTTTCTGCTCAGACTCGACCAGGCTGCACCGGCTTTCTGCCGTACCTTCTTTCCTGCGTCCCTGACCCGGCCCCCTCGGTGCATCTCGCGGCGTGCCGCGCGGCGACGAAGGGTCTGAGACTGATTGAGAAGTACCCCAATAATTTTGTGATAGGTTCCGACTCGGTGGGCAAGTACACGGGCATCCCCCGCGAGATGCTCAAATTCAAAGCACTTCTAACCGCTCTGACAGAAAACACCCGAGACAAGGTTGCCTACTTAAACCTTCAAAACATCTTAACGAAGAGCCAACAAGGGCGGAAGGCAAAGGGGTTAGGCGATGGTGGAATCACTCTACCGCATACATTCAGCATCCCAGACGACTTTGGATTAAAAAACTGAAGGCTCCCGGCACCAGACTCATCCAAACAAGTTGTGACCAACCTAAAGAAAGACGCCATTCCGGAACTCCGGAATGGCGCCAAAGGGAAAGAATTCTTTCCGGTCTATTGAAGCAGCTTAGTCTTACTGGTACTGAGCCTCGACTTCGAAGACGGTTTTTGCGATGCGAGAAGCAATCTTATAAGGGTCACCCTGTGAATTGGGGCGACGATCCTCAAGATAGCCCTTGTAATCGTTGTTGGCGAAGGCGTGTGGAACGCGAATGGAAGCGCCACGGTCAGCAATGCCATAGGAGAATTTATCGATAGACTGTGTCTCGTGAGTACCTGTCAGGCGCTGATCGTTATCAGGTCCATAGGCAGCGATATGCTCGTCACGGTACTCATCGAATTTAGCCATGAGCTTTTCGAAGTACTCCTTGCCACCAGTTTCGCGCATAAATGAGGAAGAGAAGTTGGCGTGCATACCGGAACCGTTCCAGTCCCCAGCGAAGGGCTTGCAATGCCAGTCTACGTCAACGCCGTAGGACTCACAAACGCGGAGGAGGATGTAACGGGCAACATGAATTTGATCTGCGGCCTTTTTGGAACCCTTGCCAAAGACTTGGAATTCCCACTGGCCTTTGGCAACCTCGGCATTAATGCCTTCGTGATTGATACCAGCAGCGAGACAAATATCGAGATGCTCCTCGACGATTTGACGAGCAATATCGCCTACATTCTTGTAACCGACGCCGGTGTAGTATTCACCTTGAGGATTTGGGAAGCCGGTTTCAGGCCATCCGAGGGGACGGTCATCCTGGGTAAGAAAATATTCTTGCTCAAAGCCGAACCAGAGACCTTCGTCATCGGGGATGGTGGCACGAGCATTAGATGGGTGAGGGTCACCGTTAGGTAGCATAACCTCGGTCATCACCAAAAAGGCATTCTTGCGAGTGATGTCAGGAAAGAGTGCGACAGGTTTGAGCATGCAGTCGGAATCGCTACCATCAGCCTGTTCGGTGGAGCTACCGTCAAATCCCCATTCGGGGCAGTCGGCGAGAGAGAAATTATCGACGTCTCCGTCTACAATCTTGGTCTTGCCTCTTAGGTTGGCAACTGGTGTGTAGCCATCGAGCCAGATATATTCGAGTTTGATCTTAGCCATTTTGCTGAGTTGTTGTGAGTTTTTTTGAGGGTTAGCTTGTCAGCGTTTCGTATTACCAATGCTGGTTACACAAAGCGCCTGATTCATAAATGGGCTGGGTAGCAAAATACATGCCATCAGTTGCGGGCAAGCATTTTTCGTAGATTTCTTGCCAATGAACATGCGGATACAAAAAAGCCTGTTCATTAAAGACCAAGCAAAGCCCTAGAATACTTGCACTAGCTAGGCGCAAATATAGCGTCCTCTCAAAAATGCAGGATGCCAAAGACACCCTTTATGCAAAGGTACACATTACCTTCGATGGTAGCGTACATAAAACGTTTCGCGGCCCTATGCGTCGGGAACGATTCGACAACGAGGTGAGGGTTTTAGAATTTCTTCAAAAGAAAGGATGTGAGTTCGTACCCAGACTCCTAGGGTCAGATGAGGATGAACTGAAAATCATCACCACTAACGTGGGCACTATCGTCGACAGAATGAGTATGGAGAAGCAGGCAAAGCTATTCTCAGAACTGGAATCGTATGGTGTTCAGCATGATGACGCAGCAATTCGTAACGTCACCTACAATCCTCGACTGGGTCGGTTCTGTATTATCGACTTCGAATTTGCCACAATACTCGAACCTGGCTATCCGCCTTCACCTAAGATCACATCACACCCAAACATGGATACATTCCATGACGCTGAATGAAAGCTGAGGAAATCGAGTGGTGGGGACTCACCGACATTGGGCGTTACCGCAAGAGTAATGAAGATGCCTTTCTCGCGCTTGCTCTCGACGGATTCCAAGTTCAGTACCTCGGAAAGGTTGGCAATGCCCCACTGGAAGACCACGACTACATTTTTGCGGTCAGCGACGGGATGGGCGGGGCCAATGCTGGAGAGTTCGCCAGTCGCATCGCCGTGGAAAAGCTGACCTATCTATTCCCTCACAAACGCGAAACGCGAACTGACGAAGAATGCCAAGAACTCCTGAAGCAACTTTTCAATGAGGTTCACGAGGAAATCCTTAAATTTTCAAAGGCTTACGATGAATGCCAAGGCATGGGAGCTACTCTAAGCCTCTGCCATCTCAGAGATGGACGCCTTGACTACTGTCATGTTGGCGACAGCCGGATCTATCAAATCCGAGACGGTGAAATCAGCCAACTCACACAGGATCACACCCATGTAGGGTGGCTATACAAAGAGGGAAAACTCAACGAGCGCGAGGTCCGAAATCATCCCGGCCGCAATGCCCTTCAGGCAGTGCTCGGCGGAAAAACTCAATTCCTCAAACCAGAAACTGGTAGTATCCAATACGAGTGCGGTGACAGTTACCTACTGTGCACGGACGGGGTGGTAGAAGGCCTTTGGGACCGTGGCCTTCTCCGCAATATTAGCGCACCCCTTCCGAACGATTCCCGCAATCCTGCGGAGCGTGTGGTTATGGAAGCAGTCGCGGAAGATGGCCGCGACAACTCAACTGCCGTAGTTGTACGCATAGTCTAAGGGCTTGAAATTTCTTGGAAGAACTGAGGGCCTTAGGATATTAATCTGTTGATGAAACAATTTACAGTAGAGAGGTAGTGAGAGCATGTTAGAGATTAAAGGACACAAAGAACTGAGCCTGTCACACTGTGACGGCTACTCTCGAAGAAGCTTCATCAAGGCAGGAGGCATGGCTATGGGCGGTCTTTCGCTTGCCCAACTACTACAACTGGAAGCCGCCTCTGGCAAAGGGCGCCAACACAAGGCAGTCATTAATGTATTTCTACCAGGGGGCCCCTCACACATAGACACATTTGACCTCAAACCTCATGCATCCAGTGAATTCCGGGGAGAATTCAATCCAATCTCCACCAACGTGGCGGGGATGCAAATCTGTGAACTCTTTCCAAGACTGGCCAAAATAGCAGATAAGTTCAGCATTATACGATCCCTGCACGATTCCGAAGGTGCTCACAGTTCCTACCAGTGCATGACAGGCCGCACCCGTAAAGATGCAAATAACGCACCTCCCGGAGGATGGCCCAACTGGGGGGCATGGGTTTCCAAGCTTCAAGGATCGAACCGTGGTGTACCTGCGAACGTTTCGCTCGTATACCCAACTGGTGCAGGCTGGAGCAAGCAAGGGGATGGAGGTTTCTGTGGTCCTGCTCACGCCCCGATGCAGTTGGTTGAGAAGAACCCGCTGGCTAGACCTCAAAACATGAGTCTTCAGGGCATGAGTCTAGACCGATTGGATGATCGAGCCAAACTCCGTGCTGCCTTTGACCAGTTTCGCCGTGAAGTGGATAACAAAGGTGCCATGGAAGGTCTTGATTCCTACAATGCACAAGCTTTAGAAATTCTCTCTGACAATGGACTTGCGGATGCGATCGATCTTTCCAAGGAAGATCCCAAGATCGTAGAGCGATACGGAGTCAACGACCCCACTTACCAACGCGACGGAGCACCCAAGATGGTCAGGAACTTTTGTGTTGCGCGTCGTCTCGTCGAAGCTGGCGCAAGAGTGGTTTCCATGAATTACAGTCGCTGGGACTGGCATGGAGGCGACGGTATGAATTTTCCCCGTTCTCGCGAGGAATTCCCATTGCTAGACATGGGTCTTTCCTCTTTAATTGAAGACCTGCATGACCGAGGGCTCGACAAAGACGTCACTGTGGTGGTCTGGGGTGAATTCGGCCGCACACCCCGAATCAACAAGAACAACAGCCGAGACCACTGGCCTCGGGCCTCATTTGCTTTAATTGCAGGAGGGGGACTTCGACACGGTCAGGTCATCGGTGCTACCGACAAGAATGGTTCTGATGTCATCGAGCGTCCATTAAAGTTCCAAGAGGTTTTTGCCACCATGTACCATGCGCTCGGAATTGATCCAAGAATCGCTACCGTTCGAGACACGGGTGGACGCCCGCAATATCTCGTAGACCCGGGCATCGAACCTATTCGTGAGTTGATCTAGAGGCTCCGCTCGATTTCTCCATACCACTAAAATGGCCCGCGAGGCCCTCAATCAGCTGTAACTTCAGGAACTGAGTTTCCTGTCGGTGCCGATAGTTTCTCTTCCGACCCAACCTTTGAAAGACACTCTCCCCAGTGCAGAAGAAAGAATTTTTTCTCTGTACTGAAGACAGGCTCGCCCTCTTTTTGAGGCCCAAGAAGCGGACGTAGTGTGGTACTCATCTGAAGTAACGTGAGGATCAGCACTATATTCCACAGATAAAGGAAACCGTTGCCGTCTTTAAGACCATGCATGAGACCCTGACGGATATACCGACAACCAAAAAGAATACTGATTGCCCAGATGCCAAGATGTACGACTCCCATGAAACCAACAGACTTAACTGAAAAGGTGAATATAAAGCTAACAGGCAAAAAACCGACCAGCAGTAGAGAGCACATAGCAAGCCCCCCAATCAGAAGAGAGAGCACCTTGCCAGGAGCAACATCCGCACCACTCAGGCAGGCAAAAATGTAGAGACTGGGATAACAAAGAATCGCCCCAACTACTGTACCAAGTACAAGCTTCAAAGGAACGATAGCCAGTTGCGGTTCTCCCGAAAAAAGACCCATAATGAGCCCGTATACAAGATGGCATGCGATGAACACGCCGAGGAAAACCTTAGTTCCGTTTGGGCCCTTCTCATTCAAAACATTCCTTGCAACGGATACCGGTTGCTTCAACAAAGCCTTCACCCACCCAAAGACACCCACAACCTCTCCTAATTCCGGCGGAGTCCTAGGAGTTGATGGTGAGATCAATGGCGGTGGCTTTGGGAGGTCTTGAGATTTTGATTCTTCGTCCATGGTAGATTTTGTTGAATGACTTATGAAATTTGGGCCCACAATCCCTGAAGTATCACCCAGACATCCTCGTAGAAGCTACGACCCAACGCATCTTCCCTTAAGAATGTAACTTCAATGTTCGGGTTCCCGAAAAAAGGGCGCAGTATCCAAGAGAGCTGACATCCTAGAAAAAGATTGGCGAACAACCATGCCAAAAGTACCGCCTTCGCCTTTATTCGGCCGGCAATAGACTCCAACAAATGCCATAGCCGAACATTGCCGATAGTTCCTGCCAAGGCGATTATTCCAATGTGGAATAATTTCCAATAAAAGAAGTTGTTTCCCGCACTTCCTGTGGACCAGTTCCAAACGTGGAAGAAAAAAACAGGTGCAAGCGAAGCCAAGAAAACACAAGCAATGGCGTAGCTCATCAAGATAGCATGGATGCTATGTACTAGACTCAACCGAATACCAAGCAATGAGCCTAGGATCCCATTAAGCAGACCATTGCAAAAAACTGTCAGGAATATGAGCACTGGAAATTTAATCGCCGCATAGGAGGCTTGCACTGGACTCCGAAGAATGCCCAAGGTGAACCCATAAATAGCCCCACAAACAATAATGCAGCCAATCGAAAGAAACAATCTCCCACTACCGGAACGCAACCATTCCCTCAGGTGTACAGATTCTCCCCGACACAGCAATGTAACCCCTTTGGCAACACCATCCATTTGAACAAAAACTACCCAACCAATGAGTTTGTTCAATAGTTAAGGTAACTATGCTTGCAGGGTTTGAAATTCATCACCAAGTCTATTATTCAGCAAAGGCTAACATGCATTCAATCAAATGAAAACCAATCGCCGCACACTTCTAAAGCTTACTGGCTCATCCATTGCCTTCCCAACCATCATCCCTGCATCTGCTCTTGGTAAGGATGGCCGACCCGCTCCAAGCGAACGAATCACCATAGGTTCTATCGGCCTAGGTGCCATGGGCATGGGGGATCTAAACAACCACATGCGTGAACCTGTAACTCAAGTGCTAGCCGTCTGTGATGTCCACAAGGCTCATAACCGGGCAAAACGCGGAAACCACAAGCCAACACTCGGCACTGAACCTGCAAAAGCACGCGTGGAAGGACATTACGCCAAGTACAATGGTTCAGGTAAATATAAAGGTTGCGATACCTACTCCGATTTCCGCGAGTTGTGTGCCCGAAAGGACATAGACGCCGTCATTGTCGCCACTCCAGATCATTGGCACGCATTAGCTACGCTTGAAGCCCTGCGAAATGGTAAGGATGTTTACTGTGAGAAACCAGTTACCCATCTTTTCGCAGAAGGGCAAGCGGTCTACAAGGAAGTTGCTAAACAGAAGGCGATCTTCCAGACAGGCTCTCAGCAACGCTCAGACCAAAGATTTCGCCACTGCGCAGAGCTCGTTCTCAATGGTCACCTCGGCAAAATCAAGAAGGTAGAAGTAGGACTTCCAACCGGACGCACTCGCCCTCCAGAATTTGGTAACGAAGAATCGATCCCTGATGGTCTGGACTATGACTTCTGGTGTGGCCCCAGCCCTCATATTCCGTATCGTTTCGACCGGCATCACCAGAATTGGCGTTGGCATATGAATT
>CAJWWL010000195.1 GCA_913048125.1 uncultured Opitutia bacterium
TATAGCGGCGTTGACGTCGATATCTGGAATCTTGTTCGATCCTTTGTTGATCTCAAATAGATATCTGGTTTTGATGGTATTATCTACCACTAGCCCAACTTGCGAGATTTCAAAGTCGGTCTCGATGGGCATTTCCATCTGCTGGGTGAAATTTGGTGGTGGAGGGTTTTCAATAAGCTCGCAAGCGAATACCCCTTCCACAAAAGGCGCAATGACACTACCGCGGATCATTTCTCCAAGCCCGGTGCTGATGATATAGTGTTCGAGACGGATGTTAGCCCTTACGTATTCGGGCTTTCGCGTTACATGAGCCTGCAGGTTGCTAAAGAAGTTGGGCAACCCAGGATAGAACTTTAAACGTTTACCAAGCTCACGAAGGCGAGAGTTGTTGAGCCCTTTTAGTGGACCGTTCCGGATGAACGATAGTAGGTGATTAAGGTAGCAGGTTTCCTTAGAAACAGTTTGGCCACGCTTGTGGTAGTACTCAGGAAGAAGATTTGTTTCTTTCCAGAACAGTTTTTCATCGATTCCGTATTCTTCGAAGATTGGTGCCTGCATATAGTCGGGAATCAGAGTCTTATCGAAGTCCCAAATACAGGCGATTATGTTCTGGCTATGAAGTGAGTCTTTGGCCATTGTTTATGCATTACAAGGGTGTCCAATCCCCTCAGGACTTCAACTCCCTTTTCTGAATATTCAAATGGACGGTATTCCCAAGATAGACTCGATCTTACGACGACATCAAGAACTTGATGCTGAGATGGCTGATCCAGCCTTTTTCAACGATCAACGTAAAGCTGCAGCCTCTTCTAGGGAGCATCAACGCCTTGCCAGCATAATTGAACTTTACAATCAAGCCGAGAAGGCTTCTCAGGATCTTGCAGACAACCGTGACCTTTTAGCAGAAGCCGATACTGACGAGGAACTCAAGGAGATGGCGCAAGAGGAAATTGCTGAGCTAGAACCTGCTCTCGAAACGCTGAAAGAGCAACTACTTGTGGCTATGCTTCCGCAGGATGATAGTGATCATCGCAACATCATTATGGAAATTCGGGCCGGTGCTGGTGGAAATGAGGCTTCACTCTTTGCGGGTGATCTCTCCCGGATGTATCACCGTTTTGCTGAAAATCGTGGCTGGAGGGTCGAACAAATGGGTTCTAACCTTTCCGAGGCAGGAGGATTCAAGGAAATCAGCTTCATGATAAGTGGCGAGGATGTCTACAAGACTCTCAAATTCGAGAGCGGTGTCCATCGTGTTCAACGAATTCCTGTTACAGAGACCAACGGACGAATTCATACCTCTACTTCCACTGTAGCTGTGCTTCCTGAGGCAGAGGATGTAGATATAATCATTGATAATAATGATCTTGAAATCACTGTTTGTCGGGCTAGCGGACCTGGAGGCCAGGGTGTCAATACCACGGATTCAGCTGTTCAGATACTCTACAAACCTACAGGTATGATTGTTCAATGCGCTGACGAGCGTTCCCAGCTAAAAAACAAGACTCGAGCAATGAAGGTCCTCCGTTCGCGGCTTCTACAAGCGAAACAAGAGGAAGAACGTCAGAAGTACGCGGACCACCGTCGTGGGCAAATCGGTACTGGCGACCGAAGTGAGCGAATTCGTACCTACAATTTCCCTCAGAGTCGTATTACCGACCACCGTATCGGCTACACAACTCACAACCTCGATGGAGTACTTGATGGTGAACTGGTTGATCTCGTGGATCACCTGCAAGTTGCAGACAACCAAGCTAAGGTTCAGGCACTTATGGAAGAGCAGGGTGGCAGCGAGGATTAGTTGCCTCAACTCTTAATCGAGAGCAAATGTTGACGGTTTTAGAAGTTCTTAAGCGAACGACAAAATTTTTTGAGGGTAAGGGAATAATTAATCCCAAGTTAAATGCAGAGCTAATCCTCGCGCATGGACTTGGTCTTTCTCAAAGGATGGAATTGTATCTTCAGCACGATCGTCCCCTTTCAGAAAACGAGCTAGATGGTATTCGCCCATTGGTAAAGCGACGTGCTGGTCGTGAGCCTGTGCAATATATTGAGGGACGAGCGAATTTTATGGGTGTTGACTTTGAGGTAGACCGCCGAGTTTTGATTCCTAGGCCAGAGACTGAAGAACTTGTAGAGCGGATAGGGGAGTGGTTTGCTGACTCACCACCGAAGCGTCTGATCGACTTGGGTACAGGTTCGGGCATCATTGCCCTTTCACTTGCGCGATTGTTTCCCTCGTCAGAAGTATTTGCAACAGATATCTCCTCAGATGCTCTGGCCGTAGCCCAAAGCAATGCCCTAGCGCAAGGGCTGGAGACTCGTGTTAGTTTTCTGGTGTCTGATTGGTTTTCAGAGTTGGATGGAACTTTTGACCTAGTTGTGAGCAATCCGCCTTACTTGACTGAAACAGAGCTTAAGCAGGCAGAACCCGAGGTCCGCGAATATGAACCGACCAGTGCTTTGGTAACTGATGGTGACCTCGGAGAGAATGCTTTAGTAGCTATTCTTCAAAATGCGTATCAGTTTTTGAATCCACATGGTTTGCTGGCCATGGAGACTGGAATTGATCAACGTGAGATCCTAGAACGCCAAGCTCAGGCAGTCGGTTATGCAGAATACATACAAGAGGCTGACCTATCTGGTCGTGACCGCTTTTTCTTCGCTAAAGTAGGATAGCCTTAGACCAACATCAGAGCAGGATTCTCAAGAATCTCTGCCAGTGCTTGCAGATACATGGCAGCCACAGCGCCATCAACGACTCTGTGATCTCCACTAATACCGATACTCATTCGGTGACCTACAACTATATTATCATGTTCATCAACAACAGGTTTCTTGAATGTGCCTCCTACGGAGAGGATTCCAGCATTAGGAGGATTGATAATACCGTAGAAGTTGTTGATGCCAAACATTCCGAGATTGGTCACAGTAAAAGTAGAGCCCGTCATCTCCTCAGGTGTGAGCTTTTTGGCCCTAGCCTTGTCAATGAGTTCTCGCGCTTCTTTGCTTATAGTGACAACATCCTTCTTCTCCGCATCGCGAATGACTGGGGTCACAAGTCCATCCTCAAGCGCAACGCCGAAAGAGAGGTGTACCGCTCCATGCTGATGAATATTATCTCCTTCCCAGGAGGTGTTCATTGCAGGTACTGCTCTCAAAGCTTCGGCTGAAGCTTTGAGTATGTAATCATTAACCGTCAGCTTAATAGCCAGACCTTGTTTTTTGAACTTATCATTGATGGCAACGCGAGTTTTGAGCAGCGCCTCAGCATTAAGTTCTTTCTCTAAGTAAAAGTGTGGAACCTGAGTCTTAGATTCAAGAAGACGTCTCGCAATGACTTCCCTCATGGTAGACACTGGAGTAAGTTTTTCTTCTAAGGGAGCGGCAGGCGCAGAAGTGCCCAAATTGCTGGATATTCCTCCAGACGCTGCAGCGAGAACGTCGGATTTGACGATTCGACCGCTTGGGCCAGAACCTTTAACCGAATTTAGAGATACCCCTTTCTCTTCAGCAACCTTACGTGCGAGGGGAGAGGCAAATATGCGATCGCCAGAGGATGTGGATACGTTAGGAGATGCAGTGCCACTTTTCGGTGCTGGTTTGGAATCGGTTTGTGAATTGGCTTTGGTTTCCGGTTGTGGATTGGATGCTTCTTCAGATTTGCTCTGGTCATCGGCACTTTCGAGTGCGGGTTCCTCTGTGGGTGTTTCCACCTTGGGGGCTTCTTCACCCGCTTCCCCTATTGCACACAGGGGCGCGCCACAAGGGGCTTTGCCTCCGACATCAACATAAATTTTTAAAATTGTGCCATCGTCAAAGGTCTCTAGCTCTTGAGTTGCCTTGTCCGTTTCGATCTCTGCGAGGATATCACCAGATTCGACTACGTCTCCTTCATTTTTTAGCCAACTAACAACAGTACCTGCTGTCATTGTGTCGCTGAGCTTGGGCATTTCGATGATATTTGCCATGATGTAAGGTGCTGAAATTAATAAATCTTTTGTTGAGGCTCTTGTAGCTCAGGCGATTTCTAGAACGGCTTCTGTAATTCGTTCAACGCTGGGTATCTGAAGTTTTTCTAGAGGCATACTGTAGATCTGGGGTGCATCAATAGAGGAAACGCGC
The DNA here is from genome assembly GCA_913048125.1 of uncultured Opitutia bacterium. Taxonomy (GTDB): domain Bacteria; phylum Verrucomicrobiota; class Verrucomicrobiia; order Opitutales; family JABJCN01; genus JABJCN01. The sequence continues at coordinate 4,126 of CAJWWL010000195.1, forward strand.
TTGATGGGAGCATCCAGGTAGTCAAATGCTTTTTCTTGTATTATAGAGCAGATTTGTGCTGCGACCCCACAGAAGGGTTTGTTTTCTTCGACAAGGACCGCTCGGTTAGTCTTTTTAACCGATTCTAGAATAGCCTCCTCGTCAAGAGGTCGGATGGAGCGAAGATCTACAACCTCAGCATTTATGCCGTGTTCCGAAGCTAGAGCTTCTGCAGCTTCCAAGCAAAGAATCGCACAGCGTCCATGAGCAATCAAAGAGATGTCTGTACCTTCTCGTTTCACTTCGGCTTTTCCAAGAGGGATCACATAATCGTCCTCAGGAACTTCGCCTTCGTTCCCGTATAGGAGGGTGTTCTCCATTACAAACACTGGATCATTGTCACGAATAGCAGCTTTCATAAGACCCTTTGCGTCATGCGGGGTAGCAGGGCATACGACCTTGAGTCCTGGTGTGTTAGCAACGAAATTCTCTGGTGTGTGTGAGTGTGTGGCACCGACGTTCGTGCCGCCATTTGCTGGTCCGCGGAAAACAATTGGAATATTGATTAAGCCGCCCGACATGTAACGTATGTTCGCAGCGTTATTAATCACTTGGTCAAATGCCACGTAGCAAAAGCTCCAGAACATAAATTCAACCACTGGTCGAAGACCAAGCATTGAGGCTCCTACTCCCAGTCCGCAGAACCCGGCTTCGCTTATTGGGGCATCTATGACTCGATCTGGTCCAAACTTTTCTAACAGACCTCGGGTGACCTTGTAGGCGCCTTTATACTGTCCAACTTCCTCGCCCATTACGAAGACATTAGGGTCTCGGGCAAGCTCCTCGGCGAGAGCCTGATTAACGGCATCGCGGTACGTTATCAGTGCCATATTAAAACAAAATTTGGTGGTTAGATTTGTAAATTGTGAAAAGGAAGCTTCCTACTCTAGTTGAAAAACAGGGTCCCTTCTGATGTTCGTTCATCTGGATTATCTGTTTCCCAATAAACATCGGCTTGTATGTCTGACTCGGGAGGGAAGGGACTTTGCTCCGCAAATTTAGCAGATTGTTCGGCCTCTTCTTTAGCTTCTGCGTTGATTTGTTTAAGGGTATCTGCGTCAGCAATGCCCTCTTCGATTAAGTGATCATGGAAGAGGTTTATGGGATCTTTGGTATTTTTGTAATCCTGAATGTCCTGCTTTGTCCGGTAGGTATCATCGGCGTCAGCAACGGAATGCCCACGATATCGGTAGGTCATGATTTCGAGCACTGTAGGCCGAGAACTCTCATGCGCTCTTTCTAATGCTGCACCTACATTGTGACGAACCTCATAGACATCGTGTCCATAGCATGTACTCCAATCGATGTCATAACCTTCAGCACGGCGTGCTAGCGGGGTGCCTATGCTGTGACGCCCAAGAGCAGTTCCCATTGAGTATCCATTATTCTCGATTATAAATACAACTGGTAAGTCCCAGAGAGAGGCAAGGTTCAGAGACTCGTACCAAGGTCCTTGATTAGTAGCGCCGTCGCCCATGAAGCATAAGCAGGCACCCTTCAGCTTTTTGTATTTCAAGGCGAAGGCGATCCCTGCACCTAGCGGCGTTTGCCCCCCAACTATGCCATGACCTCCCCAATAATTCTTGTCGGGGGCGAAATAATGCATGGATCCACCCTTGCCTTTAGAGCAACCCGTGTGTTTACCGTAGAGTTCCGCCATGCATTCATTCATGCTCATGCCAACAGCTAGACCATGTCCGTGGTCGCGGTAGGCAGTAATGATATGGTCGTCCTCTTTCATTACAGATACACATCCGACAGCGACAGCTTCTTGCCCGATGTATAAGTGGAGAAAACCGCCAATATTCCCTTGCTGGTAGGCTCTAAGAGAGCGTTCCTCAAAGCGTCGAATGCGAACCATCTCACGATAATAGTCCAGCCTAGTCTTGTTATCGATTCCTTCGTTAATACCCTTTTTGGCGTATTCACGAAGAGACGCAGCCACATCATGTTCTTCTGGTGTTTCAGTGTTTGGCTTTGCGCTCATGGATGGACTAATTTTGAGGGTATGTGTTCTTTAATTTAGATTGATTCTTGACCTTGGTATTTAGTCTTTTTGATCGGTCAAGAGCACCTAGCTTCTAGGCATTTGAAACGGCAAATTAACTACCGTCCCGCAAATTTTCTTCAACAACAATTTCTAGCTTTTTATCAGGATCACAGTCTGCTCTCATCATGACGAATCCCTTGTGATGTTTGTCATAGAAGGGCCAGAGTAGTTCATGGTCCGTTTCTGGGATTATTATCTCATCAATCTCTTCGCGAGAAAAGAATGCAAATTTTCCTTCTTCTATTGCAGGTGGTATATAATCTATGTGTTTCTGGCACTCAAATAGAAACATAAGCCAGTGACCAGCGCCTTCAAAGTTTTTCTCTGCAATTATACTAAAAAGATGTAGGTCCTGATGAGATGTCTCTAATCCAGTTTCCTCTTTACATTCTCGAATAGCACATTCGAAAGGAGACTCACCGATGGTCATGTCAAGTTTGCCTCCCACAGGACTCCAGCGATCCTTGTTTGGTGGTTTTGTCCGCTTTAGCAAAAGGAACCGCCCCTCTTTGTCCTTCAGGAAAATGAGTGTGCTGATTTTATATGGTCGATCAGGTTTCATTTATAGATTGATGGTATGTTTTTCTAAATTACTTTCAAGATATCAATAAAATTTGTTTGAATAATTATGTAAATAGCCTATTCAAAAATTAGTTTATTTGGCATCTATTATTAATCATATAACTCTATTCATATTTATTTACAGATCGATT
>CAJWWL010000196.1 GCA_913048125.1 uncultured Opitutia bacterium
CGGATAAAGTTATTCGGGCCTTCTTAATTTTGGGAGTACTTGAGCAGAGTCCAATGGCTAAACTTTTCCAGCTTTGTCCACAAAATTTAAAAAGAAGTTAAGTTCTCGAATCTCTAAATCTAATTGGTCAAAGCATGCACAAAGATATTAACGCCCAAACGGGTATAGAAACTATTCGCATAGTCACTAATCTCTTTGCCACTGTAATAGCGGAAGATACGCCAGCGCCCGTTGGGTTCCTCAACCCATGCAGGAAGCTGCCCAACCTGACTGTAAACCACATCTTTTAGACCATCCTCACGAGAGGCTTCAAACTTTGGACCATTGTAGGATGCAGCCTGCAGACGCGCATCTTCGGCACTCTCTCTAATGCGAAACGAGATGGGGCTAATCCAATTACCTGCCTCGTCTTTGCCCCAACCCATGGCAATGATTGGAGTAGCCAATACAGCCAAACGGTCCTCAACATGAAGTCCGAGAAATGAGTAGGTTCCTTGCGGCCACTTTTCGTTTTCAACAAAATCTCTGATGGCCTCCGGCAGGTCATCTCCCTTGGGCAATCCCTGATAATAGGAACGAAAGATATCGTGTTCTCTAGAAAGGGGGCGAAAAGACTTACCCGGGAAAACTTTCTCAAATGTGGAGATAATTTCTGGTCGAGCTTCCCAGTTTGCAAAGCTATGGCCTCGATTCGCACCGATAAACTCCGCCTTTATTCCAGCATCAATATAGCAAAAGCCCCCACGCTCTAGAAACTTGCGTAATATCTGAACCTCACTCTCAGTAAGTGCAAGCTCGGGCTGGTCGTCAAAGTTGAGATAAAGAAGTGTGTGCTTACCAAGAATCTCTTCTTCAAGTTGGTTTACAATGAGCGGACTGGTATCAAACTTGGCAGTGGTCTTCTCGTTGAGTTCCCGCAAGAGACTGGGGAGTGCATCTGGATAACGAGGTCGGAGATTATCTACCTTTAGAAGTTGGACAACGCGTATGGCATCGGGATCGGCAGGCAGAAGCGAGGACTGACCTGCCACCGAACAAACGAAAAAAGTTACACAGGATAGGACGAAAATGGGTGCACAACGCATTGGAGTGGCAAAAGAAATCAATTTGGACGAGCAAGAGAACGAGCAGTGAGCTGACGAGAAACTTCGATGGCTACTGGATTCCCCGGATTTCTGGAAACCCAACTGCGAAGAAGATGCTGGCTATTTGCAAAATCACTCAGCAAACCATAGGCTGCAGTACGCTGAATACCAGAGTCGTCATCGCTGAGAGACTTTTGGAGTATCTTCTGCCACCCTTCGACACGTTTGTTGTATAGGGTTTGCAGAATGGCACGGCGGACATCGGGTTCTTCGTCGATTAAGAGGTCGAACATTAAATCAGATATGATTTCAGAGCCGTGCCGAGCAAGCAAGCTAGCAGCCAGAACACGCACGTCAGAAAATTCACTAGTGATTAAATCTTCAATAGACTCGACAGGAACCGGAGCGAGATTCGCCTGCACAGTCTGACTAACACTCTGGCGGACGCGTTTGTCCGAATCCTCCATCACTGGTAGCCATGCAATAGGGTTATTCCATCCGTTGTCATAATTTAGAACGCGCTGCCAGGCACTACGGCGAAGACTGGAGTTCTTGTGCTTAGTGAGTTGGGTATAAATTTCACGAGCAGCGGGTTCACCGAAGTCAGAGACGCTGTAAAATAGACTCATAACCTGCGTATTAGAGGAATCTACCTGCATGAGAAAATTCTTAACATTTTCTATGGTGCCTGCGGGAAGCTCTTTTCCAGCACCCACTAAAGAAACCGCTGCCATAATTCGCACATAGGGGTCAGGATCTTTAGTCAGGGTGTTGTAGATATTCAGTACTTCAGGGTCATTGATTCCACGCAAAGAGCTGACTAGCTTGCGGCGGAGACCAGTATCCTCACTCTGAGATATTACCTTGATACGAGCAAAGATGGCAGGCGTTCTGGGGACCATGCGTATACGGCTCATTGCGGTTTCAACAACTCCCCGCTCTGGATCGCCAAGAAGCTTATCAAGCAAGGAAGCAGAAAATGGAAGATTTAGATATGAATAGTATTTGAGTACATTTTGCCGAACAAGACCGTCGGGGTCACTAAGAGCACCCGTGACCACCTTGGCCATTTCAGGAGGCAAACTGTAAGGGCGACTAGTGGTGATAGCCCGACCATTGATGACACGAGTGATGTTCGATGAAAATGAAAGTCGGGAACGCAAAATGGGAATAGATTTTGAGATTTCACGACGTACCTCCAGGTCCTTGTCTTTAAGCATGTAGAGCAACTTCTCGGCATCAGCCTTACCATGAAAGGCGGTATTCTCCATAAGAGAGCGTACAGCGGCTCTACGTACCTTAACGCTAGCGTCATCCAGAACAGATACTAAAAGTGCCCCCGCTTGAACGGATTGGTATTTACCCAGAAGTTTCGCAGCACTGACTCGGAGTTCTTCGCGTGGGCTCTTTAAGTCAGCAGAGGCTTGCGCAAGAGTCTCAGCTATTGTACTGGGACTTTCGCTTGCAGCGCCAGGGACGCCTGATGGGCTTATTGGAACAATACGAGGTGTTGATTGGAACTGAGCGCTAGGTGTTACTCGTTGTGCGGGTGTCGGTGGGGACAAAGAATTTGGTGTAGTGTTCTGCAACGCCCTCAACCTTGCAGCCTCGAGAGCTCTACGAACCTCATCGGGTACAGATGCGTTCGGCGGAGCAGTATTCGACTGTGCTAAGACGGCATAACCCACAAAGAAAACGGTAAGGTGGATTAGCTGTAGGAGTTTGCGCATCATTATTGGGGTCATTCAACCAAATCTCGCCTCAACAAGGCAAGGATTGATTGCCTTTTAGCTTACGAATCAACTTGTCTAGTGCATCCCACGCATTCAGTATGAGGATGTAGTTAGTTCCCTTACTGATCCTGCGCTGATGCGTCCCCCTCAAATCCTGTTCCAGAAAATGCTTGGAACGGCTAGTCAATCATTAGCCGGGGTGTTGACATGCCTTAGTTTGGCAAGCCTAACCGATGCGGAAGTGCTGCACAGGTACTCGTTCGAAGGTTCGGGAAAAGAAGCAATTGACAGCATTAGTGGCGCCCATGGAAGTATTCTTGGTGGTGCCCGCCTCAAGGAACTTGGCTACATTGAATTGGATGGTCATGATGACTACGTGGAGCTTCCGCCGGGCATCATTTCTAAGCTTGGCAATGCATCCTTCGAGGTATGGACGACCTGGGACGGTCCATCCTCCTCCTACTGGGAACGGATCTTTGACTTTGGGCGAGACACCAGTCAGTACCTCTACTTATCGCCACGGATCAGCGTGAGCCCTAAGAATGCTCGCTTTGCCATAACACAGACAGGCTCTGAACGTAAAGTGAATGGCCTGCGCTATCTCGCTTACGATAAAAAGACCCAGCATCACATCGTCGTCGCCTACGATGATGACAATGATACCGCCTCACTCTTTATCGACGGGGATCTTCAAAATTCGAACCGAACCACGATCTCTCTTAAGAATATTCAGGACGACAACAACTGGCTTGGCCGATCCCAATTCACAATGATCCCCTACTACGATGGGCGTATCAACGAGTTTCGTATCCATGACCGTGCCTTGGGGTTGGAGTCAGTAAAAGCAAGTCAATCTCTTGGGCCGGAAGTCCTACCTGGACCAGTCATTAATGCATTCCGAGCAAGCAAGTCCGTGGTGCGCTCTGGTGAAAAAGTTAAACTAATCTGGGATGTGACCGCTGCGGACAATCTTGAGATTGATGGTCTACCTGCTATCTCAGGTACTAACGGATTTACGGAAACCACCCTAACTCAGACTACTGAGTTCATGTTGAAAGTGTCCAATGCGGATGGTTCCCGAACAAGCAAGGTACGGATAATTGTGGATGACAGGCCTGTCATACAAAGTTTCACCGCTAGCAAATACCAAATCAATCCCGGCGAAACCATCACCCTATCTTGGGATTCTCAACATGCAGACACCCTTGGTATTGACGGGGTTTCTGAAACGATCACAAACGCGAATGGCGCCATTGAGGTCAGAGTAACCGAGGAGGCTGTCTACACCTTAACTGCAACCAACGCAGCCGGGCGCTCCACAGCCAGCGTCCGCATACGCCTACCAAGGGAGATCACACCAGTCATCTCAGAGGTGAAGGCGTGGAACACCACCCGTGAGGACGAAGACGGAGAATACTCTGATTGGCTCGAACTTCACAACCCCGGAGCAACTGCGGTAGAACTGACTGGGTGGCAGCTCACCGACAATAAGAGTAGACTGGGTAAATGGACGCTCCCCGCTTGCACCCTCCCACCGGGGGAACACCTCTTGATCTACTGCTCGGGTAAGAACAAGACTCCAGAAAACGAAGGAGAACTGCACACGAACTTCCGACTTTCGGTCGACGGAAGCTACTTGGCCCTCTCTAAGCCTGACGGCACAATCGTCCATGAATTCGATCCGGGCTATCCTCCACAGTTCAAGGATTACAGCTATGGTATATCCATTCGGGAAAAGACAGTACCATTGGTCGGGGAAGATGCCACATACAGCGTTTTCATCCCATCGGGAAATGCACCAACCGAAGGATGGATAGGATCTATCGGTCTAGACGAATACGATGACTCCCTCTGGCGCTCTGGCAAAGGTGGAGTAGGTTCACTAAACTTCGAGAGTGAAGAGCTTGGGCTTGATCTAGATGAGGACCTCCTAGGCAAGGTAACAAGTCTCTATGTGCGAGTCCCATTCGAAGCTGGCGATGACTTCTTCCTGCAAGAGCGGCTGGCATTGAGCCTTAATTTTGGAGACGGATTTATAGCCTACCTCAACGGACAAGAGATCGCTCGGAGCAACGCCCCTCCCAACGCTGACTGGAATACTCCTGCCACAAAGAGCCGCTCTGGCTCGGAAATTCTTACGCCGGCCACCTTCAATGTAACAGATGCAGGGAGCCGCCTTCGTAAGGGGCGTAACATCCTCGCTATCCAACTGCTCAACTTCGGCAAGAACGACCCCAATTTTTTTCTAAAAGCCCAGCTAAATGGATACGAGGCACCAGGGTTTGATTTAGACGCCCCCCATTTCCTTTATCCTCCATCTCCAAACAAGACCAACAATTCAACTAGTGGTCCACCTCTAACCGCCGTCATCTTTTCTTTGTCAAGCCAACCCTTCAAAGACACGCTTAACCTTAGTCTCAGCCATCCTAATCCCGGTGTTGAAATACGCTATACCACGGATCGCCGTGTGCCGACTGCGAGTTCCACCCTCTACTCTGCACCCATCCAGCTCAATCGCACTACTCAAATTCGTGCCAGAGCGTTCGGCTCAGGGTTTAGCCCTAGTCCCACACAAAGCCACACCTACGTGCGCCTAGACACCTCAGTGCAGAACTTCTCCTCCAACTTGCCCATTGTTGTTGTTGACAGCTTCGGCAGTGGCAAGCCCACTGGCAACGACCTGCGCTCCGCCTTCTTCACGCTTCAGGAACCTGATAAGAATACTGGGCGCGCCAAAGTCACCGACCCCTACAAGATTTTCTCACGCTCAGGCGTTAAGGTACGGGGGTCAAGTTCCTCTGGGTTTGCCAAATACGCACTCGCCATGGAGACTTGGAACGAAGACGACGAAGACCGTGACATCAAGCCCCTAGGTCTTCCCGCCAACTCGGACTGGGTACTGAGCGGACGCTACCGCTTCGACCTCGCCCTCATGCGCAACCCATTCATCTACGAACTGAGCAACCAAATGGGCATCTATGCCCCGCGAACTCGCTATGTAGAGGTATTCATGGATACGGACGGCGGCTCGCTAACCTATCCATCCAACTATATGGGGGTTTATGCGCTGATCGAGAAAATCAAGCGTGGTGAAGACCGCGTCAACATTGCCCGGATGGATGCCACCGACAACGCTGCACCCGACGTAACTGGCGGCTATCTCCTCAAAGTCGACCGAGCCGATCCGGGCGACGCCAGCTTCAACGCTGGGGGTCAGGGCAGTATCAACCACGTCTACCCTAAAACCATCAATCTCACCTCCCAGCAGCGCAACTACATCCGAAGCTATGTTAGCGAGTTCGGTGCCGCACTCGATCAAAGCAACTACACCAATCCCTCCACCGGCTTGCACTACCGTGAATACTTCGACGTGCAAAAATCTATCGACAACCACCTCTTACGGCTACTTGCCAAAGACCCAGACGGCCTCCGCCTTAGCACATATCTCTACAAGCCTCGCGAAGGAAAACTCACCTATGGCCCAGTCTGGGACTTTGACCGAACTCTTGGTTGCGACAATGATGGTCGCGCCAGAGAACCTACTGGTTGGGACCCCTCAAGTGGAATGAAATACTTTACCTACACTTGGTTTGGCAAAATGTTTAAAGACCCTGATTTTCGTCAGGACTATGTAGACCGCTACCAGCAACTACGCACTGACATCTGGAGCGTACAAAACACCAATGCGATCTGCGATAACTTTGCTGCTCAGATTCGAGAAGCTCAGGCTCGAAACTGGCAAAAATGGGGGGACTCTACAAACGGCGGCACATATTCTAGCGTCGGAGGCGGCTGGGAAGGAGAAGTTAGTCACCTCAAAGGGTGGATCAAGACTCGCGTGGAATGGATGGACGCCCAATTTCTTACCCCACCTACCTTTTCAGCTCCCGAAGGTGAAGTAAACAAAGGCTCCCGGCTAGAACTTACCAAAACCGGTGGCGGCACTCTTTATTTCACAACCGATGGCACCGATCCTCGACTACCGGGGGGGGGTATCAACCCAAATGCAAAGTCAGCAAACTCTCTAGTAATTGACGAGACCACAAGAGTAGTGGCTCGCCTCCATCAATCTGGTCACGAATGGCCTTGG
>CAJWWL010000197.1 GCA_913048125.1 uncultured Opitutia bacterium
CCTTTACCATCCACATACCGGGCATACCTTCCCAGCCAGTTAGATCTTTTCCATTGAAGATCGAGGTGAAGCCTTTTTCGGCCTTGAAGGCGTGAAGGGTTGTGATTGTGGCAAACAACCATGCTGCGATCATAATTTTTGAGAATACTTTCATAGGAGGATTTGGTTTGGATTAGTTGGTTATAAAGTTTTGATTTTTTAGCAGAGAGAAGATAGGTCAGGAGACTCCGAAAAGCGGTCCGTCCCCGTCGGCAAAATGTATGACTGAAACAACCAGTCTGTGCATTATGATGGTCAAGCAACCAACTTCTGGAATCTTCCAACTAACTGCTTAAGCAAAGATATCGGTGGCAGCTTTACCAATCCCATCTTTGGTGGCATAGAAGGGTCTCTTCTCCACTTCGTAGGCGGTTTTGGGATTGATCCCCATAGCAGTGTAGATTGTAGCATGAAGATCTTCTATGGAAACGGGGTTTTCGATTGCCATCAAGGGACGTTCGTCTGCCGTCTTTCCATAGACAAATCCTTTTTTGACGCCACCTCCCCACATGGCCACACTGGTTCCACCTGTAAAGTGGCGGTGCAAGCCATAGTGTTTCATTTCCTGAAGCTTGTCAGTTTTGGCACGGGACTGATCTCGTGCACTTGAACCAGGCACTCCTTCAATCATCATGTCCCGACTGAATTCACTGGCCAGAATAACCAGCGTTCTGTCCAGAAGCCCGCGTTCTTCCAAATCAAGAATCAGCTGGGCGATGGGCTGATCAATTTCTTTCTTCATTCGAGCCTGAGTGGTATGTCCGTTCTCATGGTGATCCCAGTGAAGAAATGGGACATATTCAGTAGTCACTTCAATGAACCTTGCACCCTGTTCAGCAAGGCGGCGGGCGAGAAGGCAGCCTCTTCCAAAACGGGAATCACCGTATTTACCGTAAGACTCCTTGGGTTCTAGGGTAAGATCAAAAGCGTCCTTCTCTTTAGACTGAAGAAGTCGGTGTGCCGATTCCATGGATCGCAACATGGATTCTCGCTGAAAATCACTCATTAATTCTCGATTCGGATTTTGATCGAGTAGCTTCTTAAAGTGCTTGTAACGGTTCGAAAATCGCCCCGGTTCCATACCTTGGGGTGGCTGGACGGATTTAACTGCCTGATCGGGGTAAGGAAGATTCATGGGCCCGAATTCTGATCCGAAAAAGCCCGCAGTAGTGAATGCTTTAAGCTCTTCTTTTTCCCCGACCCCCTCCAGTCGTTGACCGATATTAATAAAGGGAGGGATAACCTCATTCTTAGGACCGAGTACTTTGCCCATCCATGCACCTAGGTGTGGAGCAGCAACGGTGATCGGCGGAACATAACCGGTGTGCCAGTGGTACTGGTGACGGGAGTGAAGAATCGACCCCAGATCCGGTTGGACCGCAGATCGAATCAGGGTTCCCCGATCCATTACCTGAGCAATCTTCTCCAACCCTTTGCTTATCTTCAAGCCATCCACATTGGTGTCGATAGCCGGGAAAGTGCTAAGGATTTTGTTAACTTCCAATCCTTTCTCAAAAGGGAAATATCTTTTGGGATCAAAAGTATCGGGAGCAGCCATCCCACCAGCCATCCAGATGAGGATACAGGAATCCGCCTTTGCTGCAGGATGGATAATATCTTCATTTCCCCAAAGGCGCGTACCCTTGGTTGCCATAGCAGCAGTAGATGCTAACCCGAGCTGTTTGATGAAATCTCTTCTTTGGATGCTCTCTGGAATGTTCATGATATAAAATGCGTTATCGGATGATTTGAAAGTCAGGCTGCATAAAGACCAACCACAGCAGATCTTCCACTTGCTGGATGTCCTTCGGATCGGTCATTACAGAACCAATAATTTCTTTTTCTCCCGAGGTAGGAAGCCGACCAAGAGTGTGCTCATAGAGCCAGTTGACGAATTTCTGAGTTTCAACGGCTTTAGATTTCAAGTTATTGGCTCCCCTATTGAGGTACTTGGAGAGAATTTCTCCGTTCGCCAAATCAATAGCCTGTAACATAGTAAGCTCAGCAGGTCGGGATGTCACCACCTGATCCCGGTGAGGTCGACCAAGGGAACGCATGAGGAAATCATTTTTCACCAAGCCCGCCCGGACTGATGGACCATCAAGAATACTACGGCCAGCTTTAGTTGGTATGGCTTGGTGGAGAATGCGCTTCCATGGGCCTGCACCATATTTGTGAACAGCCTTTGCAGGAATCCACTGATTCCCCTCATACACATTCCATGTCTCGTCCGTATTGAAGGTGAATGCGTCTTTGCCTTTGCCGAAGGAAAACTGAGCAACAAACCCGGAACTCCCCCCAAACATTTCCGCATCAACCTCAATCAGGTTCTTACCAGCTTTGAAAAAATCGGATACCTCATGATAGACGGGACGGGTCCATTCCTTTGAGGAGGTAAGAAGTTTACCATTCACTCGTAAGCTGAATGCATTGTCACAAGTCGCAAGGAGTGAGCTGTTTGTGGGCTTATGATTCAGTTCAATAGATGTACGCAATTTGATCTTTCGGGTCTGGGCATTGGAGGCCCATATCCACTTTGCGGAAACATTGCCGATCTTAGGCAAATCTTTGGAGACGGAATCGGTATCGGACTGACTTCTTGGAGATCGGTCCACCTTAGCCTCGGCTTTATTAGGATGAGTCCCGGTGACCTGCCAAATGGTATCCATTAACTGTTCGGCAGTCATGCGCTTGGGCACCGGGCCCTTGTAAACATACTCCTCGCCAGGAGAAAACTCTAGGCGGTCACTTTGAGATCCATATGCCTCGGAAGTCAGGACAAACTTGAGAAATTTCCTCAAATCATACCCATCCTTGGCAAATTGAACGGCGAGATAATCGAGAAGATCTTCGCTCCATGGCTTGGTGTGCATCGCATCGACTGGATGCACGATTCCACGACCCATCAGTTGAGCCCAGATTCGGTTAACGATGGTACGAGTAAACCTTCCATTCTTCGGATGTGTCAACAAGCCAGCAAGTTGCTTTAGGCGCTCGTTCTTATTTGCCTTTGGATCGATCTGACCAATTTCTGGAAACATCCATTTTGGGGTCGCTATCTTACCCGTGGGAATATCGCACCTTTCAAGTTCAAGAGGTTTATCCGAAAAGACGGCCGCCAGATCATAAGCTTCCTGTAATGTCCAGCGGTCGATAAAACTATCGTGGCAACTGGCACATTTCATGTTGATCCCCAGAAATACCTGAGAGACGTTCTGAGCAAATTGCATATCACGGGTCTGGCTGGCGTTTACAGTACCACGCCATTTGATTCCATTGATGAACCCTGCGGCATCCGGCTTGGCATCGATCAACTCCCTCGTCATTTGATCGTAAGGCATGTTTACCTTCAATGCATTGTAGAGCCATGTGGTGATCTGTTTGCGGCCACCCGTAATGAATCCGGTACCGGTGTAGTCATTACGCAACAGATCGTTCCAAAAAGTTAACCAGTGATCGGCGTAGGAGACATCCTCGGCAAGCAGTTGCTCGATCAGCTTAGCTCTTTTGTCGGGGGAATCGTCTTTGAGGAAGGTATTTAATTGTTCGGGGGTTGGCAAAATGCCTATGAGGTCGAGGTAAGCTCGGCGAGCAAAAGTACGAGCGGATGCAGGTGCCGGGACAGTGAGCTTTTTCTCCTTCAAATAGGTATCGAGGATCCGATCAAGCGGATGGACTCTTCCGTTCTGAGCAGGAGGAAGCTTAACGGTTCTAGGTTGCAACGGAGGTTCCCACCCTGAGGACCCTAAATTGATGCCTTCGTCCCAAACCATGCCTTCGGTTACCCACTGGCGAAGAATCTCAATTTCTCCCTTTGAAACACCGGGTCCCTTGGGTGGCATGCGCTCATCCAAGTCGGTCGATGCGGTAAGTTCGAGAAACCAACTTTCTTTAGCATTTCCTGGTATCGCAATGACTCCTCCTTCCCCACCAGCGAGAAATTCGGACCTTGAGTTCATGGAAAGCCCACCCTTCTTTTTCCCCTCTGTGTGACACTCCGCACAATGCTTTTTAAGGATCGGCATTACTTGGTGGACAAAATCCACCTTAGCAAAAAGGAATACGGGAAAAAAAAGGACTAGGAGAAGGTACTTCATATCGTTACGATCTTACGGATATAAATGCCGCTAAAATCTGATTTCTGACGGATATGGAAATCTCCGTTAAAGTCAAAGAAGCAAAAACCTAAATCAAAACTTTGGGATGGTTGACCAAAGACACGCCTATTTATCATGATGTCCTCAAATACTGCATGGAAACTATTTACACATGAGAGATTCCATTTCACACATGTCCTCACACATGTCCCTAAGTAAGCCTTTCGAATAGCAACCTCTAACGCACGTCTTTCATGAGAACAACATTGACCCGAAGAAACTTCCTGCGCGCAGGGGGCGTGGCGATTGCCCTCCCGATGATGGAATCCCTTTCTCCAGTAGCCCTAGCGGCCGATGGAAAAAAGCCCGTCAAACGCATGGTTTGCCTTTCAAACAACTACGGGGTCTATCAGAAGGCTTTCTTCCCAACCAAGGGTGGGAGCGATTATGAGATTACGCCAACTCTACAACCGCTTACCAAGCATCGTAAGGATTTCAGTGTCTTCTCCAACCTCGATCACGGCCTGACTGGCGGTCACGCTTGCGTACCTACGTTTCTAAACGGAATCCGTCCGGATATGTCCTCGAGTTTCCCCGAGGGGAATATAAGCATGGACCAGAAGGCGGCAGAATTTGTCGGGGCGGCCACCCGCTATCCTTCCATGACGCTAAAGGTGAAAGAAAGCAACCAAACCAGCTTCACTCGAACTGGCGTGCAGGTTCCCTCGATCGACGTCACAGCAATGTATCGCAAGCTGTTTCTTGAGGACTCACTCGATGCGAGGAAAAAGGAGCGGTTGCGTCTAAAGCGCCACGGTAGCATTCTGGACTCTGTACTCGACAAGGCAAAAGCGGTGAACCGTGAACTGAGCAAGCAGGACCAAGGGAAGTTCGCCGAGTATCTGGATTCGGTTCGCAGCTTGGAAAAGAAAATCGATTTGCAAAAACCTTGGCTCGACCGACCAAAACCGAAGACCGAGATGGAGGAACCGCGGCCACAGTCGCAGACTGCGGATGAAATGAAGATCATGATGGAGTTGATGGCTCTGGCTATCGAAACAGACTCCACTCGAATCATGACACTATCCAGCGGATTTGCCAACGGAGACTTCGGCCTGCAGGGGGGCTATCATGGCTTTTCGCATCATGGAGAGCGACCCGACCACACCGAGGCGCTAATGAAAATTGAGCGCAACCAAATTGCGCAAATGGCCTATCTAATTGACCTTTTGAAGTCTAAACAGGACCCGATCAACGGAGGCACGTTATTCGACCACACCATGATCCTGTTTGGATGCGGCATGGCTACCGGAACCCATTCGTGCAAGAACATGCCGCTCGTCCTCGCCGGTGGCGGATTCAAGTTGGGCGAGCACGTCGTATTGCCTGAAGGTAAATTCGAACGGGTGAAGGCGTGCAATCTTCTGCTATCCATGCTGCAAAATTTTGGTTTGGAAGTCGACCAGTTCGGCACGAGTACGGGAACACTTACTGGCTTGGAGTTCAAATCGGCCTAAGTATTCCACAAAACAATAGGGCGAAAGAGAAAGGGGAATCATGAGGAGACAACTTATCTCGGCTTCGATCTTGTTCTATTTTGCATACTTGTGCGATGCTGATCCAGCATTGGAAGAGCACAGGCCCTTTCTCAAGACACACTGCTTTGAATGTCACGGACCTGAAAAACAAAAGGGCGAGTTCCGATTCGACACACTCGGGACAGATCTTTCCGAACTGAATACTCTCGAAGCGTGGCAAGGAATACTCGACCAACTCAACCTCGGCGAGATGCCCCCGAAGAAACAATCTCAGCCTCCCTTCGAGAAAACCGCTAAGGTGATTCAAGGCCTAACACCCATCTTGCAACGAGCCTACGCGGAGCGCAAGAGCACCGGGGGGCAAGCAGTCATCCGGCGACTCAATAAGTTCGAACTACGCAACACCCTTCGTGATCTGTTCTACCTCAAACATCCAGATTTCGATCCCACCGTAGTGTCTGGTCTGTATGACTTTAACGGTAACGGCATTACTGCCCACAAGACCATCGAGCCAACACGGAGTTTTCAAGACGATGAGGAGATAGAGGGCTTCGACAATATCGGCCAGCAACTAGTTATGTCGGACTTCCTCTTAAAGATGATCATCAGCGCGGCGGAAGAAACCATCGACTTGGCCACCCAAAATGAACCGCAGAAACCCTTCGAGGCTGAGACTTTTACTTCGCCCATCTGCACCAAGGCTCTTCACGGCGGAAGCTTAGGCAAATACCAGCGGGACAAAAAGGAACCCTACGACGAAGTGTTTCAACGCTGGGATCGCTACAACCGGATCGGTCCTGACAAGTACATCAGCGGAATGCGCAGACCAGCGAACTATAGGATTACGGTAGAGGTTTCGGCTCATAATCCGAAGCCGGGGGCTTGGGGCAACTGGACAGTGCGGGAGGGAGGTCTTATACATCAGGGTCGCCAGAGTCTTGAAGAGCCATTTGAGATTGGCCTCTACCTGCAGCGCAATGAACACTTTCGCGGACCACGCCACCATCGAATCAAACGGTGGGAATTGCCCGCCGATGGTAAAAAGCGAACCTTTTCTTACGAAACTTGGATCGACAAACCTTGGAATAGCTGGATCGGCTGGGAGAACGGGCCTTGGTTCCGGCACAATGCTTGGCACATCCTGCTCGAACAGTGGTATCCGGAGGAATACGAGAAAA
>CAJWWL010000198.1 GCA_913048125.1 uncultured Opitutia bacterium
TGCGGACCCCAAGAAAGACCATCCACCCTAGCTTCGTACTGCAACCCCTTAAGTGGGTTCGCTTTCTTGCTGTTGGAGTTGGACGACATGTCGTAGGCCGTACCATCCACAACCACCCGGACATATTCGGGCACATCCCCATCCTCGTCCTGGTAAACAATGCGGAACGTCAACGCTTCGCCGAGCACGGCGGACCACGGCTCCACATCGTTGTCCCAGAGCGCGGGCGGATGGTTGAAGTCGGGGTCATCACCCTCCACAAACGGCCCCTCCTCCCAAAAGGTCTTCACCTCGTAAGTACCGTCGCTTGCGGAAAAGCTGAATTCATGAGGCCCCCAGCTTAATCCGTCCACCTTCACCGAGTAGACCACGCCCTCCAAGTAGTCAGCCTTCTTCCCCTCGGCCTGCATCAAATAAACGACATCGTCGAGATGGAGCTTCACGTACTTGGGGCGGTCCCCGTCCTCGTCCTGGTAGAAGACGGAAAAGATGAATTCATCTGTGGGCGCGCCCTCGAATGGTGCTAAACCCTCCCATTCCAGGAGAGGGCGCACATTGTCGGGCTCATCACCCTGCTCGGCGCTGGAGAACTGGAGGACACCGCCCCCTAGGTTCATGGCCAAGGCGGGCAGGACGGAAGTCGAGCCATCCGCACGCACTAATCTGTGTTCGGCCCCGGCGATAATCCATTTGGCACTCTGGTCAAATTTCGGCAACAACCGAAAGTCTGTACTCACAACATCTAAACGGGCAGATCCTTCACCAGACGTCGAAAAGTGCTCCCGTGCCGTTTGTCCTCGGGGCATGAAGAGACGTCCAACGTTGCGGTAGGCCAGGCTCTCCGCGGGAAATCCGTTAAACGTAACTATACCACCACTCAACGCATAGTCCACACTACGGCTGGTCGCAGCCGACACCACGGAGGCCAGTCCGGCGCATAAGGTCAGGGCGAGGGTGGCACTGGAGAATAAGCGGGAAGGGTTCATGACCGGAAGCACAGACCTTAGAGGGATGTGCCTCGCGCGCGCAAGAAAATTTGAGTTGTTCGTAGCGCAGGGTTAGGAAAAAAGAATCCCCCTACTTCGAACGCACGCACCGGAAGCCGCTGTAGCTTTTGCTGCTTGGCTTTCCAAAGTCCCTGTTGGCAACTCCTAATAAAGTGGCAGCGCTACCCCAAGAACCTCCTCGGATCACACGGTAAGTACCAGCATCTGGGCCGCGGGGATCCGTCAAGGCAGCGCCCTCGTCCCGCTAGCAGCCCACGTCGTAAAAGTCGAAGACCCATTCCGAGACATTACCGACAACGTCGTAGAGACCATATCCGTTGGCCCGATTGTCACCGGTTGGAGTCTGGCTACCATTGTAGTGGCCGACAGGGGTTGTCAAAGGCAGGCTACCACTCTCGTAGTTGTCACCACTGCCGTTGTAATTAGCATAGCTACCATCAATGGTATCACCCCAAGGATAGATCTTGGCAGAAAGCTTCCCCCTTGCAGCCATCTCCCATTCTGCCTCGGTGGGTAGTCGGTAGCCGTCGGCGGTCCAATCCACGCAGTCGGGTTGCAAGTCCTCCTGCCCAGTCCGGTATATGGTGGTGTGGTACTTGCTTGTTTAGTATGCCGGGTTCAGTCCTTACTGCTTGGAACGAGCGTTGCACCATTTAATGATGTCATAACATTTGAGCTGGCATACTGGATGGGTACTGTCGGTAGCCGAACCGGCATTATCAAAGTCATAGCCATTAGAAGTAGCCCAAGAATAGATCGAATCCCAAGTGTCCTTACTCACCTCATGGGTCTCCACGAAAAACTGAGATAGAGTAATTTCACGAATGGGAGTTCGGTCGTACCCCCCATCTTCCTCACCCATATTGAATTTTCCGGATGATACGGTCACCATTCCACTTGGAGCGCTTCCAGCGGCGGCACTGAGCAGCTTGTTTAGAAGTTCTGCAGACAACATCGACTCCGTGATTGCACCATCAGTCACCTTGTCTGCCTTCGCCGCCCGTGCAGAAAATGCGGTCGATACCACCCTTTGGTCTGGCGTCAGCATTTGCGAACCATTAGTCCCGTCATCAAACCAGACTCGAAGGTACAAGTTATCGTTGTCAAAGACGGACTCGTCGATCGCCGTCATATTCGTCACAGTGGAGTCTCCGAGATAGACACTGTAAAAACCATCATCGACCTCAGCCGAGACTGAAGAAGCGGGCTCGCTTCCAGTAGCACTAGTGCCATCGTTACTCCAATAGGTCGTTGTCCCGAGTACATCAACCAGCGCAAAACGAAAGCTTCCTGTCCCAGTGAAAGGCAACCCTCCGGATGACACTCGACCTGAGTACTCCACCAAATACGGGACAGCAGCAGCCTCCTAAAGGACACCAGCAAGAGACATATTGGTAGAAAAGACTCAAAGATTTGTATCATCCCGCTAAAATATCCTCCATCGTCTGAATTTCACGGGAAGCAAGTTAAATTCTAAACGTCATTCTCGATGGGTTTAAGCCCACGCTTTAACCAGAGGAAAAGAATAATGGCCAAAATACTTCCTATCCAATTGAAAGACAAATCCTCTAATCCCGGAAAACGTCTAGGCACAAAAGCCTGAGTCAATTCGTTGATAGCACCATAACCAAGCACAATACCTAACAACCATTGGAGATAAAGTCGCCGAGGAAGTTTCCAATATTGTAGAGCCCAAGCCCATAACAATCCTAACATGCCAAATAGAGGCAGATGCATGAAATTCTGGAAGTCGGGGTTAAAGTCGTGAACAGCATGCGAGAGGTCAGACATGAAGGTGTCTTTAATACCGATCTCCTCAAAGTGCAAAGGATTTGGAATACCAGATAGAAACTGAAGCACACACATCCATAGGATCGGGAGAGAGACACACCATGGACTAGATGGCGGCGTAAAGACGTATCTCTGTGTAATACGAACAAGAGATGTTAGGAGCTTCATGGCTAGAGACTCTCCAGAAATCCCGCACACCCACAAGTGCAAACCTTGTGAATTGACCTTCAGCAAACCCTCTGCAGTGTGATTAACCTGCATAATGCCCCTAGTAATGCGCTGCTGGCTACTGATCCTGCTTCCCCTGCTCCTTAACCAAAAGCTGTCATCGGAAATTATTCACGTTGATGACGATGCCGCAACCGGCGGAGATGGGGCTGCTTGGGCAAGCGCCTATCGACATCTACAAGACGCCTTAAAAAGAGCTAAGCCTTACGACGAAATCTGGGTTGCTTCAGGAACCTACAAGCCAGACAATGGTGGAGATCAAATCACGGGCGACCGTAACGCAAGCTTCCAGCTTCGAGAGCAAATTCAAATTTACGGCGGATTCCTTGGCAACGAATCTGTAAGAACTGAGAGAGACTGGAAGCAAAACATGACTATCCTTAGTGGCGAACTCTCACATAACTCATCAGAATGGAGTTACCATGTCCTCAAGGGAACAGATACAGAGTGGACTCTAGACGGTTTGCTAATTACCAAAGGTAATGCGAACGGGACCGGAGAAAACGGAATTGGAGGAGGACTTCTGACGAAAACAAAAGGTCATAAATACCCTCGGATACTCAATTGCACATTCCGTTTTAATAAATCTAGCTCTTCAGGGGGAGGAATCGCTATCATTCAAGAAGGCAACGAGCTATCCAGAATAAATTTGGTCAGCAACTGCTTCTTCGAAGAGAATCATACGGAAGGTAATGGAGGAGGGCTATACATTAAATCTGAAAGAGGTGCGCCATTCCATATTCACAATTGTGTATTTGTGAAAAACTCTGCGGCGAACGGGGGAGGCTTGTATGTCGACACCTTAAACAGAACGCACATTGTTAATTCTGTATTTACTAAAAATGAGGCGGACGGAGTAGGTGGCGGATTATTAGTCAAGTATACTAGTCTCACCAACTGCACAATGGAAGGAAACTCAGCCGCGGTTGGAGGGGCAATGAGTCTCATAAATTACGGTGCAATTTCAAATTCCATCATTTGGGGGAATTCTGCATCACTTACAAATCCAGGGATTCACATTCGCGAAGGCGTAGCCGACAATCTCTTCACTCAGGACCCAATCAACGCAAATCCCCTATCAATTAATAACTGCCTCATCGAAGGTGGAGGGGCAGGTAATGCGATCTATGGAAAGACAACCACCTCACCAGGTTTTAAAAATTCTGAAAATCCAGCTGGACCCGATCAGATTTGGGCGACTGCTGACGATGGATTGCGACCAATCTTATCTTCGGCAGCAATAAACCTTGGATCGTTGGATCACTTGCCCCCAGACACCCTCGACCTTGATGGTGATGAAGATTTCGAAGAAGTACTTCCAATCGACTTATCTGGAAGACTGCGCACACAGGATGGGAAGCCAGATCTCGGCGCCTATGAGTTCGGGGATGTAGTTGGAAAGATACCCTTAATTGCCGAAGCCAAACCAGAAGAAGGAGGCAGTGTAGAAGGCGGGGGTTACTATCAAATAAATCAAATGACTACGCTAAGGGCGGTTCCCAGAGAAGGATATGTTTTCACAGGATGGGGAGGGGATGCAACAGGGGCGCGCAATCCATGGGAAATACAAGTAAATCATCCCCGCAAAGTACATGCATTCTTTGAAATAGATTCTGATAACGACGGGATTCCAGATAATTGGGAACTCACACATGGACTGAACCCAAATGCGTCAGATCAAGGTGCGGACAATGACAACGACCTTGCGACAAACCTACTTGAATATACCTACGGCACAGATCCTACAAGGTCTGAAAGCTTGCCCAGATATAGCCAAAAACTCTTCACTAGCCTAACTACAGCCCGGTACATAACCGCCTCGAATAAAGAAGAAGATCGAGCGTGGCGTACACCCGGTCACCCAGATGAGACATGGAATGAAGGTACAGCATCAATGTCTTTGGATCCAAGTGGCGACTATCCTACCATGGGAGATACTGATCTCACTGATATTTGGGAGGAGAATTCCGTAGGGCTATTCATCCGCATCTCTTTTGAATATGAACCAATTGAAAATCTATCGGGATTATCGTTAAGACTGCGATATAACGATGGTGTTGTAGCATATTTAAACGGTGTCGAAGTAGCACGGAGCAACGCGCCAAGAATCATAAAATGGGACTCTATTGCGCCTGAAATCAGGAATGCTGACGTTGCAATTACCCCAGAGACATTCGATCTTTCTGCTCAGACCGACCTTCTTCGCTCAGGACAAAACTTGCTAGCAATCCATCTTCTCGATGCAGACACCCAGATTGATACACTTCTTTTGACTGCAACTCTAGAAGCACGAGTCCCCATACTTCTGGGAAATGGGCAAGGAGACAATGATAACGATGGAGTCACAAATACCGAAGAAGCCATGCTTGGGACTTCTCCTAGCGTAGCGGATTCAGATGGCGACGGTTACAATGACAAATTAGAATGGGACAAGGGTAGCGATCCTCTCGACGCACAAATAGTCCCTCCTCCTAAGGTTGAGTTTACAGACCCAGTGCTAGAAGAGCTAGTGAGAAAATCCCTGAACCGCCCTACTGGCTCCCTTACTACCCGTGAGCTCAAAGAACTTACAGTATTTGAAGCCTCAGGGCAGGGTCTGACTTCGCTAGAAGGACTTCAGTATGCCGTAAATCTCCGAACGCTGGTCATTGCAGACTACTCCCTAACTGATATCTCGCCGCTCAATACACTTAAGAAACTTGAATCCCTCCAGCTTCTGGGAACTCAAGCCAGTAATTTAACGCCGCTGGAAAACTTGAAGAGCTTGCGCGAACTAAAACTTCACCAGAACAAGTTTACCGCTATCGATGCCCTAAGCAATTTAAGAGCCCTCCAGAAACTTTCACTTAGCGAACCGAATGTTACCGATGTTTCTACAATTAGCGGTCTTACCACCCTAGAAAACCTATCAGTACTGAACATGAAAATTACTGAGCCTGAATTTCTGAACAATCTCGGACAACTCAGCTCACTCAACCTCAGCGGAAACGAGATCAAAGATATTACGCCAACTGCCAATCTGCAAAGCCTTTCGACTTTACTGCTTTACAACAATAACATTTCAAACCTGAGTCCCTTAAAGAATCTCGGAAACCTACGAACGCTAGGCTTATCCGGAAATTTGATAAGCGAGCTGTCCCCTATTGCAGAGATTGAAGGCCTACAGGCACTTAGCCTTGCCCAGAATCGCATCGAAGAGATTTCTCAACTTAGCGGACTCACTCAACTCAGGGCTCTCGACCTGTCAGGTAATCGTATCTCAAATGCCAACCCACTCATAACACTTCGTAACCTTTTGGAATTACGTATCTCACAAAACCGGATTCAGGACCCTAGACCTATCGCCGACCTGCCTAAGCTTCTTGATCTACGACTGCAAGACAATCGGATGGACCTCAATAATAGCACTGTGCAGCAAGCGATGATCCAGTTGTCAGATAAAGGTACATTTGTGCAAACCGACCCACAGGACCGAGTAATAGAAATTGCAGATAACAAATTAGCCGAAGCACTACGCAACTCTATGGGCAAACCTGTTGATGAAGAGTTCACACTATCAGAGTTAAAGGCACTGGATACAATAGAGGCGGAAGGACAGGGCATCACTTCTCTGGACGGACTCGAACACGCTTCAAATCTACGGACGCTCAGGCTTAAAAACAATCGCATCTCCGATATAGAACCAATACTACAGCATCGCCTCCTTCAGGAATTGGATCTCTCGCACAACCCGCTATTCGACATTTCAGCGC